>CAVHZP010000248.1:0-3520 GCA_963640485.1 bacterium
TTCGGCGCATTCCATCCCGCCCTATTGGGCGGCCCCTTCTCCAAGGGGCGACTCCTGTAAGGCTTACGCCACATAGTGCCTTGGTCAATAGCAATAGTGTCTCTATGTATCCCCAGCGCCAAATGCGGCCTGATCACTGACTACTAATTACTGATTACTAACCCCCTAGCCCCAAGCACCGCTACCTCACTGACAGCACGAGGGTTTCTCGCTGGCGGGGGCGTCGGGGTTGCCGGAGATTTTGTGGTTGCCTTCGGCTTCGAAGGTGAGGCGGGACCAGACTTTATCTGCCGAGGCTTTGGGGAGGTAGGTTTCGCCGTACATATATAAGTGGTCGGCGATGGGGAGGATGCGGTAGTTGATGAGGCCGCGGTTATCGGTGATATTGTAGGTGATCTGGCGCCCGCTTTGGCTGTAGATGTGGGCCATGTTTGTATTTTTGAGGCGGTCCAGGTGGCCTTGCCTGGTTTCTTCGTCAATGATGGCGAGGCGAAGCATGATTTTTTTGTTCTGGGAAACCACGAGGATGCCTTCGGTTTGTTCCATGTCGAAGTCGTCGTTGGTGTCTACGGTGGTTTTCACGAGGTTCCCTGCCGGGGTGGCGAGGGAAATGGCCTTTGGCTCTTTGTCGCAGCCGGTCAATAGAAAAAGGCAGACCACCGGGAGGGCGGTCCACCGGAGGATTTTTTGATAGATGGTCATGGGGACTCCATTTCAAGGGATAAGGGACAAGGGATAAGGGATAAGGACGCGCGTACCGAGAGTGGAGTGTGGAGTGGTGGTACTACCGCTGGTGCGTACATGTCGCTGCGGCTTCTGGCTGCTAGCTTCTAGCTGCTGGTCGGCTAGGGAAACATGTCGATGCAAACAAAGTGCGTCCTGCGTTTGGCGTTTGTGGCGTTCGATAGATTACCGCTATAGGAGGCATCACCCGCCCTTCGGGCACCCTCTTCTGGGAAGAGGGCTTGATAGGAAAGGCTTCGCCATTTTAGACCCCGCCCTTCGGGCCCTCCCCGTTCCAAAGGAAGGTGTATAGAAAGCGGAAATTGCGGGATGCACTTTGCACAGCGATGAGATGTATGCACCAGCCGGCTAGCAGCCAGTTGCTAGTAGCTAAAAGCTTCACCGACATGTTCGCACTGGCGGCAGCAGCACCAGCGTCTCACTCGATTTCCTGTGCTGCCCCCAGCATTTTGGCCAGGTCGTAGAGGTCACGCCGGAATGGGTCTTTTTCTTTTTTCATTTCTTCGTAGGAGAGGATGCGGAGGCGGCCGCGGTGCATGCCGGCGAGGGCGGCGGTTTGGCCTTCTACCAGGGCTTTGACGGCGGCGGCACCGAGGAGGGAGCCTAGCTGGGCGTCCCGGGCGGAGGGGTTGCCGCCGCGCTGGATGAATCCCAGGGTGGTGGTGCAGATGTCGATGTTTGTATTTCCTTTGAGCCAGGCGGTGAGTTCGCGACTGTCGCCGGCGCCTTCAGCGCAGAGGATGATGCTATTGGTGCGGCCGGCTTTCATTTGGGCCTGGAGGCTTTCGGCCAATTTCTCTTTGCTGAAGGGGACTTCGGGGACAAGGATGTATTCGGCGCCGGCGGCGAGGCCGGCATCCAGGGCGATCTGGCCGGCGAAGCGTCCCATGACTTCTACGATGGCGGCGCGTTCGTGGGCGGAGGCACTGTCGCGGATGCGGCTGACGGCAGAAACGACGACGTTCACAGCGGTGTCGTGGCCGATGGTTTCGTCGGTGCCGTACATGTCGTTGTCGATGGTGGCGGGAACGGTGACGGTGGGGATACCGAGGTCGCTCAGTATTTCTGCGCCTTGCACGGAGCCGTCGCCGCCGATGACGACGAGGCCATCGATGCCATGTTTCTTTAAAATGCCTGCGGCCTTCACTTGGTTTTCCCTTGCAAAGAAGGCCTGGCAACGGGCGGTTTTCAGTATGGTGCCGCCGCGGAGGATGATGCCGCTGACGGAGGAGCTTTTCATGGGCGCCATGTCCTCGTCAAGGACGCCCTGATAGCCTCTCTCGATGCCGTAGATTTCCAGTCCGTAGTATAGGGCGGTACGGACGACGCTGCGAACGGCGGCGTTCATGCCCTGGGCGTCGCCGCCGCTGGTGAGAACTGCGATACGTTTCATAAGTTTCCTCCTTGTTGAGGTGATTGGGCAAGTGCATACATATCGATGCGGCTTCTAGCTGCTAGCTGCTGGCTACTAGCCGGCTAGAGAAACATGTCGATGAGCACGAAGTGCGTCCCGCGATTAGCGGAAATGGCGGGACGCACTTTGTGCAGCGGTGAGATGTACGCACCGGCCGGCTAGCAGCTAGCAGCCAGAAGCTAGAAGCGACGCCACCATGTACTCACCAGCGGCAGCCGCACCAGCCCTACATCCTTCTCTCCGCAAATTCTATATGGTGCTGGTCCAGATACCGGGCGATGAGGATCGCGGTCTGTTCGGGGTGGCAGTTGGTGGTATTGATGACGATGTCCACGCGGTCTTTCCATTTCGCCCACTTGCGGAGCATCTGGCGGACGTAGCCGTCTACGTCGGAGTAGTCCATGGTGGGGCGTTTGCCGATGCGGCGGCGGACGCGTTCGGCCAGGCGGTAGGGCTTGGCGTAGAGGAGCACCATGACGCCGTGTTCGGCGAGGAGGTGGAATTTCTCTTCGGTCATGGGATAGTTGCCGCCCATGGCGATGACGGCTTCGTGGTAGTAGCGAACGCGATTGATCACGTGCATTTCCTTGTCGGCGAAGGCGTCGGGGCCTGCGTCGCGGTAGAAATCAGCGATTTTCATGCCGGTGTCGCGTTCCATCATGCGGTCTGTGTCGGCCAGTTGCCACTCCAATCCGTCGGCGAGGATTTTAGCGGCCCGGCTCTTTCCGGTCCCCATGGGACCGATGAGTACGATATTTCTCTTCTTCATAGGTACCTCGGCTTTGGAATGCGGTGATCTCCATGGTGAAGTCGAGCGCTTCCCCGCGCCGGGAAAGTGTCAGGAGGTCTGCCGCGGTCCATCTTTCTTTACTCTGTATTATATCAAAGCCGCGAATAATTTGTGAGAAAGTCCCGGTACCTTCCAATGTTATTTTATTAAATTTTCCTAATGAATCGTTCCGGCTTTCTTCTTCGCTGATTTCTTTCACCGTGAGGCCCGCTTCTTCCAGGAGGGCGGCGTAGGAGGCGCCGTCGTCTGCTTGAAATATTTCGCTGTAGAAATCGCCTCGCCCTTTCTTTGGCGGGAGGTTCTGACAGGCGCGTAGCATCTGGTTCTCCCGCTCTAAGGAGAGCCGCCGGTCTTTCTCCATGCCCGCGCCGATTTCCATGTAGCCTCCCACCAAAACAAAAATCGCCGCCATCACTCCGTATAGTGGGAGATAGCGACGATGGTGCAGGAGGGTGTATGGGGTCATGGTGGGGTCCTTTCGTTGTGAGAGATAGTGCGTGAGGGATAGTGCGTGAGGGATAGTGCGTGAGGGATAAGGGATAGGGGATAAGGGATAAGGGCGCGGTTGGCGC
>CAVHZP010000249.1:0-3491 GCA_963640485.1 bacterium
TATCCCTAAACCCTCTACGCCCTATCACAATGTTTCGATTTCCTGTATAATAGAATCACTAAAACGGGAAGGTGTGATGACTGTGGCAGAAGAGGAAAGACGACCGGGGAATTTTAAGAATAAAGATTTCCGGGGTCAGAAGGCGGATACAGACACGATGATCGTGACGCGGATTCCTCCGCAGAATGTGAATGCGGAGAAGTCGGTCTTAGGGGCGATGCTCCTGGCTAAAGTGTACACCCGGGATATTTTTGAAAGAGACTGATTATGAAATATGTAACAGGCATTCACGCGGATTTAGAAAATAAAACCATCGTGGTGGTGTACTTCTGCTACTTCGGTGACATGGTATCCATCACGCCATTTCTGGAAGTGCTCCGGCGGGCGGCGAAGGGATCGAAGATTTATCTGGTCATGGATCAGCGCTTCAAAGAGGCGCTGGCCTATAATCCGAACATCGACAAGCTCATCGCCGTAGACCGGAAGCATATGGGTCTTGGGAAGACCTGGAATCTCGGTAAGGAAATCGGGAAATTATCACCGGACTATATGATCATGCTTCATGGCACCACGCGGACCACCCTCATGGCCATGGCGGCGAAGCCGAAAGTCTGGGCCGGTGAACCGGGCACCAGGATGGACCCGATGCTCATGACCTGGCCGCTGGATATGGAACGAAAGGACTGCCACGTCACGGAGAAATACCTCTACGCACTGGAAGACATCGGCGTCAGCGACACGAAGCACGAAGGCATGCGCATCTACACCTGCGAAGACTGGGAAAAGGCGGCAGCGGATTTCTACCACGCCGCCGGCATCCGGAAAGGCGACAAGCTGGTGGGTCTCTCTGTAGGAAGCTCTACGCCTGAAAAGAATTGGCCCGCAGAAAACTATGCGCAAGTGGCGGACCACTTCGCAGCCCTGGGCTATCGCCCGGTCTTCTTCGGCGTGCCCGGTGAGCTTCCCTTGGTGGAGAAAGCCCTCTCGGCTATGAAACACAAGGACGAAGCCATTGTAGCGGCGGGGAAGCTCTCTATGGGCGAATTCATCGCCGCCGCATCTCGGTGCAGCCTGGCTTTCACCAATGACAGCGGCCCTATGTACGTCTTCGACAGCCGCAAGGTGCCGGTGATCGCTCTATTCGGCCCCAGCAACGGGAAGCTCTATCACCCCCTGGGAAAGAAATCCTGCGCCCTGGCGTCCACCGACATGCCAAGGACCCAGGACCACGTGAACCACACCATCCGCGACAAGTCCTACGTGCCCATCGAAGAAATCCCGGTGAAAGAAGTTATCCACGCCGGCGAGTGGGCCATCGGACTTTTGGAGGATGAGAAATATGAGGGACATCTGGTATTTCTCCGAGACGGGAAAATGAGGCGCTAACGCCGCCGCTGGTGCTGCGCGCGCCAGTGCGAACATCGCTATGTTTTCCTAGCCGACTTTTTAAAATTGGCGGCGCTTTATAATTTGTGCGCCGCCTACCGTTTGAAACCCTCTTCCTTCGGAAGGGGGAGGGCCCGAAGGGCGGGGGTTGGGCGAGAAAGCAGGGAAACGCGTTTAAGGAGCCAACCTCCACCACTGGCGCGGTCCCCCTCCTTCCGGAGGAAGGAGGTTGCATTGAGGAAGTTTCAGCGACATGCACGCACCAGCGGGCGCGGCACTAGCCGCCCCTTATCCCCTATCCCCTATTCCTTATCCCTAAACCCTCTACGCCCTATCACAATGTTTCGATTTCCTGTATAATAGAATCACTAAAACGGGAAGGTGTGATGACTGTGGCAGAAGAGGAAAGACGGTCGGGGAATTTTAAGAATAAAGATTTCCGGGGCCGGAAGGCGGATACGGATACGATGATCGTGACGCGGATTCCTCCGCAGAATGTGGACGCGGAGAAGTCGGTCTTAGGGGCGATGCTCCTGGACAAGGATGCGATCATGACTGCCGAGGATAAGTTATCTGCGGCGGATTTTTATCGTGAGGCGAATGCCATTGTTTTCCAGGCGATTTTGAATTTGTCCCATCGCGGCGAACCGGCGGATATTCTGACGGTGACGGAGGAATTGAAGCGCATGGGGCGCCTGGATGATGTGGGCGGGGTGCTCTACGTGAATGAGCTTCCCGCTGATATCGTGACCACGAAGATGGTGGATCGCCATGCGGATATCGTGGCGGACAAGGCGAAGCTGCGCCGGCTCATCGACGCCGCCGGCGTGATTACCGACGAAGCGTACTCGGAACGGGACGATGTGCAGGACATCACGGACAACGCGGAGAAAACGATCCTGGCGGTGACGCGGGACGAGCGGCGTTCGGATTTCACATCCATCGGCGAGGCGGTGCTGTCGGAGCTGGAGGAAATCACCCGGAAATTTAAGGAGAAGGAGTCCATCACCGGGCTCGCCAGCGGCTTCCCGTCGCTGGACGCTTTGACCAGCGGTTTCCAGAAGGGGGATTTCGTCATCGTGGCGGCGCGCCCGTCCATGGGTAAGACGGCTTTCGTGTTGAATATCGCAAAGAATATGAGTATTTCCTCCGCCCATAAGCATGTGGCGTTTTTCTCTCTGGAAATGTCCCGGGAGCAGCTGGTGCAGCGACTTCTCTGCTCCACGGCGCTGGTGGACAGCGCGAAGCTGCGCACCGGCCGCATTTCGAATCAGAAGGAGTGGGACCAGTTGGCTAGCGCCGCCAGCGTGCTCATGGATGCGCCGCTCTTCATCGACGATACGCCGGGGGTGTCGGTGTCGGAAATCCGTTCCAAGTGTCGCCGTTTGAAGGCGGAGCAGGGGCTCGACATCATCATGATCGACTACCTGCAGCTGATGCAGGCGAAGAATACGGCGCGGAGCGGGGACAATCGCCAGCAGGAAATCTCCGAGATTTCCCGCTCGCTCAAAAGTCTCGCCCGTGAGCTCAATGTGCCGGTCATCGCCCTGTCCCAGCTCTCCCGAAGTGTAGAGTCCCGCCAGGACCATCGCCCCCTCCTCTCGGACCTCCGCGAATCCGGCTCCCTGGAACAGGACGCCGACATGGTAAGCTTCCTCTTCCGCCCGGCCTACTACGACCGCGACATGGAGGACGATAACCCCCAGAAGAATGAAACGGAAATCATCCTCGCGAAGAACCGTAACGGCCCGGTAGACACAGTGAAGCTCCACTTCGCCGGCCAGTTCACCCTCTTCTACGAAATGACCAACCAGGAACCTCCGGCGGATATGATGTAGGGGGAGCGGGATTTACGCTAGCGGTTTTGTAATCGGTAGTCAGTAGTCGGTAGTCAGGGCGCGTTTGACGATAGGGCAAACATGGAGATACTACCGCTATCGGTTAATGTGGTAGGTTGTATTGGCTCTACGTGAGTAGACCCTTCTCCAAGTAATGCTGTTAAGTTAAGGGGGTTAAATACCAGCAGGCAAAGTCATTATGTTACGCTAGCTTTACGCGCGTAGCCCCTTGGAGAAGGGGCGCGCGATAGCGGGGGATGGAGTGAC
>CAVHZP010000250.1:0-3476 GCA_963640485.1 bacterium
CAAAAGCGCCGGCGCGCGGTAGATTAAAGTGGATAAATCGAGAAAATCGGACATAAAGACTCCTGAATGAGGAAATATTACCGCCAGTGCAAACATGTCGCTGCGGCTTCTAGCTTCTAGCTACTAGCTGCTGGCTGCTAGTCAGCTAGTGCGACAGACTCACGAAGCAGCAAAGAGCGTCCCGCGATTAACAGAAGCAGCATATATCTCTCCGACCGCCTGCGAGCCGCCCCCTTCTTCTTTATCCGCCTTCGACGGTGGAGGTTGGCACGCCACACCACATTGTGTACTTAGCGTTTATCGGTGAGATGATCCTCTAGCCGGCTAGCAGCTAGCAGCTAGAAGCTAGAAGCTAGAAGCTGCACCGCCATGTATGCACCAGCGGACTATTCATCTACGGGGTGCTTCCCGTGAATTTCGTCTACCACCGGGTGCAGGGTGCAGTCGCCGTAGGTGGCGAGGATTTCGCGGAGGGCGGCGCGGTCTTCTTCACTGGCGAAGTGGGCGTCGATGAAGATTCGATTTCCTTCCACCCGGTAGCAATGAAGGATGTGGTACTCCGTGGTCTTGATGAAATCCAAAAGCGCCGGGAGGCTGGCTTCGTGGTAGGCCAGTTCAAAAATGCCGTGGATCGCGTAGCCGAAAACCGGGCAATTCACATTGACCGTGTATCGCTGCACGATGCCCAAGTCCTGCAACCGCTCGAGCCGGTTCTTCACCGCCTGGCTGGTGAGAAATACCTGTTTTCCCAATTCGGTCATGGAAATGCGCCCATTCTTTTTCAGCGCATTGATGATCTTCATATCCGTATCGTCTAAAGATTTTGGTATCATACAAGGCCTCTTTTCTGTGATGTAAGGAAATCTTTCATCAATTTTATTTATTATACATTATAAGACGCGTGGGGGGGAAGGGGGGACTCTAGGGAACCGGAGCGCAAACTTCCGATGCTTCCCGCTATCGGGTTAGTAATCAGTAATCGGTAGTCAGTAGTCAGGGCGCGTTTGACTGTAGCGAGAAATGCGCCCTGACCACTGATTACTGACCACTGATTACTAAACCGATAGCGGGAAGCATACCAGTCCTGCTATGCTTTTGCATCATCGCAGTCTTCTTGACCAATAGAAAAAAATCATTTATAATTTCACCATGATAAAGAAAACGATTTTTCTGGAATTCGTTTCAAAAATGGGAGCTTTGTATGACAATTTCACTCAACATGTATCAGACCCTGGCCGCGGCAGTGGCCATCTTTTTCCTGGGCGGTTTTCTGAAAGACCGGATTTCTATTTTCAGGAAATATTGTATCCCGGCGCCTGTGATTGGCGGGACGATTTTTTCTATTTTAAATTGCATCCTCTACACCCAGGGGATTTGGAATTACAGCCAGGACACCGTCATGCAGAACTGGTGCATGATGCTCTTCTTCACCAGCATCGGCTACATGGCCAGCATCCGCCTGATTTTCCGCGGCGGCTTTCTGGTGATGAAGATGGCAGTGCTGGTGGGCATTCTCATCGTCATGCAGGACGTGGTGGGGATTTCCATGGCACAGCTCTTCGGGCTGAACCCGCTCATGGGTCTCGCGTCGGGCTCCATTCCTTTGGTGGGTGGCCACGGCACTGCCGGCTCCTTTGGTCCGGTGCTGGAAAATATGGGGCTCATGAATGCCACCACCATTGCCTTTGCGGCAGCCACCTTCGGTCTCGTGTCCGGCAGCTTCATCGGCGGCCCGGTGGGCGAGCTTTTGGTGCGCCGCTTCCATTTGATTTCTAAGGAAACAGACGAGACACCGGTGAGCGATGCGCCGAAGGAAACCTCCCACACTCCCACCGATGCCTCCGCGGCGTATCTCAATATGGATCACTTCATGTACGCCTTCGGGCAGCTGCTCCTCGCCATGGGCTTGGGCACTTACGTGAGCCAGTTCTTCAGCGACATCGGCCTGGTCTTCCCAGGCTACATCGGCGGCATGATCGTGGCGGCGATCATTCGAAACGTGTCCGAAATGACGGAATGGTACGGCACGTACCAGGAGGAATGTGAAGTCCTGGGCGGCATGTGCCTCAACATTTTCCTTTCCTGCGCGCTGATGAGCTTGAAACTGTGGCAGCTCGCTGCTCTTGCTGTGCCGCTGACGGTGACGCTGCTGGTGCAGGTGGCTATCATCGGGCTCTTCGCTTACTTCGCCATCTTCCGCGTCATGGGCAAGGACTACGAAGCCGCTGTCATGGCCGCCGGTACCTGTGGCTTCGGCCTCGGCGCTACGCCAAACGCCATCGCCAACATGAACGCCATGTGCGAACGCTACGGCTCCGCTCACACTGCCTACTTCGTCATCCCCCTCATCGGCGCCTTCGTGGTGGACTTCCTGAACGCGTCGGTGCTGATGGTGTTTATGAATTTACTGAGATAAAAAACGCTGTCGGTAGTCGGTAGTCGGTAGTCGGTAGTCGGGGCGCGCGTGCCTGCTTCCTCACTACCGTTTTCCGTTTACCGTATAACCGTTTACCGACCCTTTTGACGATAGCGGGAAATGGAACATTTTACCGTAAATCGTATGCCGGTCCACCTTTCGCTGTTGTGTGCATGCTCAAATTACGGTGACACGGCGAACGGTTCACGGCTACAACGGGGAAGCAGGGAAACATGCCCGACTACCGACTACCGACTACGAAACCCATAGCGTCTTTCACTTCCAACTAAAAAAGCAGGAACGAATCTCCCATCGATTCATTCCTGCTTTTTTGATTGCTTATCTTGTGCCAAAGAGGCGAGCGAAGAAACCGCGGCGTCCTGCTTTCGCCTCCGCCTTCCACTGGGCGCTCTTGGCATCGGCGTGATTCATCTGATAGTCCCGATAGCGGCGGTAGTCGTCGAGATTCACCAGGAAGGTGCACACGCGACCTTCATAGAGCCTACGTCCCAGGGCCTGCTCGTCACTGGCGGGCGGGAACGGGAGTCCCTTCTCCTCGATTTCCAAAAGCGAAGCGGCCAGCGCCTCTCGCGCCCTGCCGGCGGCTTCGTCCATGGAATGCCCGCGCGCCTCGCAGCCCATCATATCAGGGAAATAGACAAAGAAGGTGCCCTTCTTTTCTTCCCATGTACACACAGCGGGATAGAAATATGTCATATTCTCCCCCTTTCCTTAGGTCTCGTAGTCGGTAGTCGGTAGTCGGGGCGCATTTCTCTGCTTCCCCGTTGTAGCCGTAAACCGTTCACCGTGTCACCGTGATCCGAACTGCTTACGGTATCGGGAAATGCTATCGCTTAAAGTACTATGTAACGCAAGCCCTACGAGAGTAGCCCCTTGGAGAAGGGGCGCGCGATAGCGGGAGATGGAGTGACTCGATAGAGGCACAACCCGCACTGGCGATATCGTGTAAAACTGTTTGCGCAACTTAGCATGCTTTCCGCTACCGCTTATTATGCGCCTTCGGCGCATTCCATCCCGCCCTATTGGGCGGCCCCTTCTC
>CAVHZP010000251.1:0-3465 GCA_963640485.1 bacterium
CATTATGCGCCTTCAGCGCATTCCATCCCGCCCTATTGGGCGGCCCCTTCTCCAAGGGGCGACTCGTGTAAGGCTAATAAAACATAGCAAGAAAACGGTCGGGACTATATGTTATAGCGCGAGACTAAAAATTTGAGTTTCAAAATTCTAAGCTGATGGTATCGCCGACCACTGACTACCGACTACCGACTACAAAACCACTAGCGCTTTACCCACAGATTATGGATTTTTAAATTTTCTCTATTTCCTCTAGCTTGCCTTTGGAAAATAATATATAATGACAAAGATGGATTCAAATCATTTTACGGGGGTGTACAATGACGACTGAGAACAAAAAGTATAAGAGAGTTATGCTGAAATTATCCGGTGAAGCATTGGCCAATGACAAGGGCTTCGGCATCGATCCGGAAACCGTATATCGTTTGGCAGGAGAAATCAAAGAGGCTTGCGAAGCGGGCATCGAAGTGGCGCTGGTCGTAGGCGGCGGCAACATCTGGAGAGGCCTGAAAGGCAGCCAGGGCGGCATGGAGCGCGCTTCTGCCGACTACATGGGCATGCTGGCTACGGTCATCAACTCTGTGGCTATGCAGGATGCATTGGAAAAGCTGGGCATTTCTACCCGCGTACAGACGGCTATCGAAATGCGCCAGATCGCTGAACCATACATCCGTCGCCGTGCTATCCGTCACCTGGAAAAGGGCAGAGTTGTCATTTTCGGCGCCGGCACCGGCAATCCCTATTTCACCACCGATACCACTGCAGCTCTCCGCAGCGCGGAAATCGAAGCAGATGTAATGCTGATGGCGAAGAAACAGACCGATGGCGTGTACGATGCCGATCCGAAGTTCCATCCGGAAGCGAAAATGTTCACCCACCTTACTTACGGGGAAGTGCTGCAGAGAGAATTGGCTGTCATGGATAACACCGCCATTACTCTGTGCATGAATAATGAAATTCCGATCCAGGTATTCAACATCGATGTACCGGGAAATATTGTAAAGGCTTGCAAGGGCGAATCTCTTGGCACGCTGATTGAAGGGAAATAAGACTATGTACGAAGAAGAACTGAAAAACCTGTCTGAAAAGATGGACAAGAGCATCACCGCTCTGAAAAACGAATTCACCACCATTCGCACCGGCCAGGCCAGCCCGAGCCTCTTGGATCGTGTATTCGTAGACTACTACGGCACCCGCACACCGGTGACCCAGGTGGCATCTGTCACTGTACCGGAAGCGCGCATGCTGGTGGTACAGCCCTGGGACAAAGGCCTTCTGAAGGATATCGAAAAAGCAATCCTCCAGTCCGACCTGGGCCTGGTTCCCATGAATGACGGCAACCTGATCCGCATGGCTATCCCGCAGCTCACCGAAGAACGCCGCAAATCCCTGGTAAAGGTAGTCAACAAGAAAGCCGAAGAAGGCAAAGTGGCTATCCGCAACATCAGAAGAGATGGCAATGATTTCCTGAAGAAGGAACAGAAGAACAGCGACGTTTCCAAGGACGTCATCAAGGAAACCGAAGAAAAGGTACAGAAGCTGACTGACAAGAAGATCAAAGAACTGGAAGCAGCTACCGAAAAGAAAATTAAAGAGATCATGTCTATATGAGTGAGACTCCTGTATTACCGGGTGTCCCTTTCACTGAATCCATGAGAAATTCCTTAAAGAAATCGTATCCGACGGGTACGATTTCTTTGACGCATGGAAGAAAGGAATCGCTCTCCGAAGAAATGTACCTGGTGAGAGGCGGCGAAAGGGCAGTCATCATGCCGCGGATGAACTATAGCGAAAGCGTAGAAGCGGCGCTCAAAAAATAAGGAATTACCTTAGGAGTTATTATGTCTGATAAAAAATCGTTTCCTGAGCACGTAGCCATCATTCTCGATGGCAATGGCCGTTGGGCGAAGAACCGGGGCAGAGAAAGAACTTATGGCCACCAGGTGGGGGCCGCCAATGTGAAAACCATTGTCCGCGCTGCCGGCCATATGGGCATCAAAGTGTTGACGCTCTATGCTTTTTCTACGGAAAACTGGAAACGCCCGTCCATTGAAGTGCGCTTTTTGATGAAACTGTTCAAAAATTATCTGATCAGCCAGCTTCGTGAACTGGTGGAAGATAATGTACAAGTGCATATCGTAGGGGATACGTCTATTCTGGATAGCGGCCTGCGTAAGGAAATCGAGCAATGCGAGAGAGATACGGCAGGAAATGATGGGCTGGTTCTGAATGTGGCCATCAATTACGGCGGCCGCCACGAGCTGGTCTCTGCGGTGCAGCACATCGCGGAAAAAGTGGCAGCCGGGGAACTTTCTCCAAAGGATATCAAAGAGGAAACCATCACGGCAGCGCTCTACCCATCGTCGGCGCAAGATGTGGATCTCATGATTCGCACCGGCGGGGAGTCCCGTATTTCCAATTTCCTTCTGTGGCAGATTTCTTATGGGGAATTGTATTTCACCCCGGTGCTTTGGCCGGATTTCACAGAAGAAGAATTGCAGAAGGCCATCGACTGGTTTACCGGTAGAGACCGGCGCTTCGGCGGCCTGACGGAGGAACCCAAATGAAAGTACGTGTGATCACCGCCATTGTGGGCATTTTGGCTGTCCTTCTTTTGGTGTGGCTGGGAAGCTGGTTCCTCACCGCCGCTGTCATGGCCGTGTCTCTCCTGGCGCTTTTGGAATACGATAAAATGCTTCGCCATTTCCAGGTGCGCATCTATCAGATACCCGCTGCGGTGGCGATGGTGCTCATGATCGGCGCCGCCGGTTTCTACTCTTTGAAACTTTTCATGGCCGCCGTGCTTCTTTCCTTTGTGCTGCTTTTGTATCTCATTTTGGGCATTAAGAAAGAAAGTATGACCGGCCTCATTTATACTGCTTTCGGGGCGGTGTACTTTGGTATCGGCTTTGGTACGCTGGTGCTCCTTCGCGGCAGCGAGGAACTCTTGGCGCCCGGCGCGGTTGCCATGGAGCCCGGTATCTTTTTGATTATGCTGGCGCTTATTTGCACCTGGGCCAGCGATTCCTTCGCTTATCTGGTAGGGAAACGGTTCGGCAAGCATAAGATGGCGCCTCATATCAGCCCGAACAAAACCACTGAAGGTCTCGTGGGCGGTGCTATCGGCTGCGTGGCTTTGGGCGTAATCCTGTCGGCAGCCGTGGGCTACGACCTGATCCATGGATTCCTGCTCTCCCTCATGTGCGCTGTCATGGCGCCTATGGGCGATTTGTTCGAATCCTATGTGAAGCGGGCCTGCGATATCAAAGACTCCGGAAATATTCTCCCAGGTCACGGCGGCATGATGGATCGCTTCGACAGCCTCCTTTTCGTGGCCCCGTCGCTGGTGGCGATGTTGGCTTTGATTTCCTGAGTTTCACTGTTGTTAAGTTAAGGATTTTATGCTGAGGAGTAGCATAGATTTGTTACGCAAGCCTTACGTGAGTAGACCCTTGGAGAAGGGTCGCG
>CAVHZP010000252.1:0-3457 GCA_963640485.1 bacterium
GCCTACGGCGCATTCCATCCCGCCCTATTGGGCGGCCCCTTCTCCAAGGGGCGACTCACGTAAGGCTAATGAAACATAGCAAGAAAGCGTTCCCGACCACCGAATACCGACTACCGACTACAAAACCACCCGCGTCAAACAAGCAAAAAAGAACCGAGCCCAAAAGCCCGGTTCTTTTTTGCTTCCTATGTTATTTCTTCAAGAACGCTGCCAGTGTATTGATGACGAGTTCAGAGTCGAGAGGTTTCGCGAGGTGTTCGTTCATCCCGGCTTCCATGGCGCTCTGGCGGTCTTCAGCGAAGGCGTTGGCGGTCATGGCGATGATGGGGATGGTCTTCGCGTCTGCGCGGTTCATAGCGCGGATGGTGCGGGTGGCTTCGAGGCCGTCCATGTTTGGCATCATCACGTCCATTAGGATAGCGTCGAAGTCGCCGGGTTTCGAGTCAGCGAAAGTCGCCACCGCTTCTTTGCCGTCGAATACCTTGGTGATGACGGCGCCGGCATTGGTGAGGAGGAATTCAGCGATTTCCATATTGAGCTCATTGTCTTCGGCGATGAGGATCTTAGCGCCGGTGATGTGAGCGCTGGTCTTTTCGGTTTCCTCGCCGGCTGCCTGGGTGTCCAAGGTAAGCGGCAGGGTCACGGTGAAGACGGTGCCTTCGGCGGGGACGCTCTGGCATGCGATGGTGCCGCCCATCTGCTCTACCACTCTCTTGGCGATGGCAAGGCCGAGGCCGGTGCCGCTATAAGAGGAGCGGGCGTCGGAGATTTCCTGGGCGAATGGTTCAAACATCTTCTGCTGGAAGTCTTCGCTCATGCCGATACCATTGTCCATGCAGGTGATGGTGATGCGGGACTCGGTATCGGAGATGGCGTCCTCTACCGCTTTCACGGTGACGAAGCCGCCTTCGCGGTTGTACTTGATGGCGTTGCCAATGATGTTCATCAGCGTGCGCTTCACGTAGAGAGGACTTCCGACGAAGTGGTCGTGGGTGCATTCATTCACGAAGGAGAGGGAAATATGGGGACCCTCCGCCTGTTTCTCCACGATGGTCTCGATGTCGGTCAACATATCGCGGAGGTTGAAGGATTTATTTTCCAGTACGATTTTCCCGGATTCCAGTTTGCTGATTTCCAGGACTTCATTGACCAGCTCCAAGAGGTAGCCCGAGGCTTCCCAGATTTTCTTCCGGTACTCGCCCTGCTTCTCCAGGTCGTTTTTGTAATGATCGGCAATTTCCACCATGCCGCGGATGCCATTGATAGGCGTGCGGATGTCGTGACTCATGCGGCGGAGGAATTCAGTCTTCGCCTGGTTTGCCAAGGCCGCTTCGTTGGCTTTCTCGAGGAGATTTGCCTGGTAAAGGGCGTCCTTCTCCTGCTCTTTCGCCAGGGCTTTTCGGTTCGCCTTCTGTCGGTTCCAGAGAATGAGGAGCATGAAAATCACGCAAGCCAGACCGGTATAGAGGGTATAGGTATTGCGGCTGGCAAATACGCGGTCGTCGGGAATGAACTGGTAAATATAGTAATTGCGTCCATTGGTCATGGAGGCGTAGTAGCTGGTCCCATTCACCAGGATCGGCACCGGTTCATCTTTCGCTACGCGGCCATGGTATGCCGTCTTGATGGCTTCGATGATGTCGCCATACTTTGCCTGGGCATCCACCAGAGTCTTGTCGTTGCTGGCGAGAATCAGATTTCCTCTCGCCACGATGACCCGGGAATTCAAATGGGTATGGAAACCGCTCATGAGGCGCTGCAGATCCATGTCATAGCCTTCTGCATAAGCCGGGGTGGTGCGGTAGTAGGAAACGACGATGCGCCCATCCGGCAGCCCGCCGGCAGCGAAGTCCACGAAGGAGCCGTCGTCTTTGTGGAGGCGGTCAGCGTAAACCTTGCGGGGATAGGTGCCCACTTCCAGGATGACTTTGCTCCGGAGATGGTTCAGGAAATCCTGGGTAAGCTGGCCGCTCAACTGGTAATGGTCTACCACTTCGCCGTCTTTCGTCAGGATCGCCAGCCCCGTGAGGCGCAATTCTTTTGTCATTCTTTCCAGGTATGCATCATCGATGGTGATGCCGATGGCCGCATCGGTCTGTACATGGTGCGCTTTATCGATGACCCGGTCCAGACTCTGCATGATGGTGACGTGGGTGTATTTCTCGGACATCAGGTATTCCGATTTCACGTAGTCGGAAGTGTCCTGCATTTCCACATAGAGCTGGCGAAGGTCCGATTTCCCGGCCAGGGTATAGACCCCCAGCATGAGGCAGAGGGAGAAGACCAGCATCACATGGATCAGCGTCATCTCACTATGGAGTGATTGTAGAATTTTATTTTTCAAAGACCGGTCCCTCCACATACTTCTGCGGTTCATCCACATAGTGAGAGAGGATCTCAGCGGTGGTACCATCTTTGCGCATGGTATCGATCACCGTCTGCAGCTCCTCTGCGATGCCGCGCTTGTCGTTCAAAGAAAATGCTACGCCTACCTTCGCCAGCATGATGGGTTCCTCCAGGATGCGGAACTGGGTGCCATAGTCCTTCATGTACTGCTCGATGACAGTCTCATGGGCACCGATGGCATCCACCAGGCCTTTGCTGAGATAAATATAAAGCAAATCTCTATCAAAGAAACTGTAGACTTTTTTCAGATGGGGCGTATTTCCCTTGGGGTCCATGAAGAAACCTTCCGGCTTCGTGGTGGACTGCACGGCAATGGTCTTTCCCTCCAGGTCCGCGATGCTTTGGATCGGGCTGTCGGGATTCACCGCCACCGCCTGGCGACTGGCAATATAAGGCCCTGCCCACAGATACTTATGCTCACGGCCGTTCATGGTATAACAGCTCCAGATGCAGTCGATTTCCCCGCTCTCCAGGAGCTTGTCCTTGTCCTCCCAGTTGATGCGGATGATCTCCGGCTCATAGCCCATGCGCCGGAACGCCGTCCGCGCCAGCTCCGCGTCGATGCCGGTGGAATTGCCGTCTTCGTCAATGTAGCTGAATGGCGGGTACGCGTCGATGCCGACCACAATCTTCTTTCCCGCCGGCTGCGCCTCCTTCTCCCCGACGCCGCAACCAAAGAGTAACAGCATCGCCGCCAGGAGA
Source organism: bacterium (assembly GCA_963640485.1). Lineage (GTDB taxonomy): Bacteria > Bacillota > Negativicutes > Veillonellales > Dialisteraceae > Dialister. Next base: position 3,109 of record CAVHZP010000252.1, read on the forward strand.
AATATCCCGAGTCCCCACTTCCTCGCCGCTTCCAAGCTCATACATTTTCCTTTCGCTATGTGAAATAGACTTTACTTATTTTTTACATATGTAATCAATTTTATTATAACAAATCGGGAGGAGGGACGGCAACGGGGGGAAAGCGATGTTTATCGCTATCGGTTTAGTAATCAGTAATTAGTAGTCAGTAGTCAGGGCGCATTTGACGATGGCGGCAAATGTGACCTGACCTCTTCTCTGAAGAGGGTGATGCCTTCGAGAGGGAGGAGGGAGGAGTGACAACTGCACCTTATCCCCTATCCCTTTACCACCCTTCCACATATTTCTTCGGCTCGTCCACGTACTGCGA
>CAVHZP010000253.1:0-3456 GCA_963640485.1 bacterium
GCCGCCCAATAGGGCGGGATGGAATGCGCCGAAGGCGCATAATGTGCAATAGCGGAAAGCAGACGGATGTGAGTGAAGCGTTTCACGCAGTTAGTGCTGGTTGTGCCTCTTGCGAGTCACTCCATCCCCCGCTATCGCGCGCCCCTTCTCCAAGGGGCTACTCGTGTAAGGCCAGCGTCACTTATCAGCATAACCGCCAGCATGCTCGCTGCCTCTGTCGTCAAACGCGAACTGACTACCGACTACCGACTACCGATCACTAACCCCCCGCGCCAAAGCACTACATCAACCCCCTCACCAGGATTACGAAGATGAGGACCGGGAGGACGTACTTGAAATAAGGCTTGACCCAGCGGGGCATTTTGATGCCTACGCCGGTGTTGACTTCCTTCATGTATTTCTCAAAGCCCCAGCCGTATTTGGTGGTGCAGAAGAGAGCAAAGAGAAGGGAGCCGCCGGGGAGGACGATGTTGCTTACGAAGAAATCTTCGGTGTCTAAGATCCCCTTGGTGCCAAGAAGGTGCACGTCCTGCCACACGTTGAAGCCGAGGACGCAGGGAATGCTGCCGAAGAAGACTAGGGGCAGGAGGAGGAGCACTGATTTCCTGCGGCTCCAGCCGAAGTTGTCCATGCAGTTGCCGATAAGGCTTTCAAAGACCGCGGTGACGGTGGAGAAGCTGGCGAAGGTCATGAAGACGAAAAAGAGGCCGCCCCAGAGTTGGCCCATGGGCATGTTGGTGAAAATATTGGGCAGTGTCACGAAGATGAGAGACGGGCCTTCGGAAGGCGCTACATCGAAAGCAAAGCAGGCGGGGAAAATGATGAGGCCCGCCATGATGGCTACGAAGGTATCGAGTAGCGTGATGCGCACGGCTTCGCCGGTGAGGCTGTGTTCCTTGCCCATATAGCTGGCGAAGATTTCCATAGAGCCCTGGCCTACGGAGAGGGTAAAGAATGCCTGGCACATGGCCGCCGATGCCACATTTCCCAGGCCTGCTTCCACCGCTCTGTCCCAATCGGGCAGGAGGTAAAAGGCGAGGCCTTTTTCTGCGCCGGGAAGGAGCAAGCTATTTCCCGCCAGGATAAAAATCAAAAAGAGCAGCCCCAGCATCATCACTTTCGTGACTTTTTCCAGGCTTCCCTGCACACCGCCGGCGCAAACGCCGAAGCCGATGAGTACATTGAGAGCCATGAAGAAGAGGAGCTCCCAGGGGTCAGAGAGCATATTTCCAAAAGCCGCACCCACTTCCTTCGGTGAGAGGCCATTGAAGGAGCCGGTGAGGAAACGGACGAAGTAGTCTACCATCCAGCCGGAAATGGTGGTGTAGTAAATCATGAGCACGAAGCTCCCCGCTAGAGCGATCCAGCCGTGGAGGTGCCAGTAGGTCCCTTTGGGCTCCAGCTTCATGAAACCGGTCTTCACGCTCTTCTGGCTGGCGCGCCCCACGGCGAGCTCCATGGTTACGACAGGAATGCCCAGGAGCACCAGGAAGGCCAGGTAAAATAAAACGAACACAGCGCCGCCGTATTCCCCGGTGATGTAGGGAAATCGCCACACATTGCCAATGCCGATGGCGCATCCGGCGCTCACTAAAATAAATCCCAACCGGGATTTGAAACTATCTCTTGCTTCCATTCTTCTTTCCTCCGATGGTAACGGGATTTTAGGGCTAACGGTTTAGTGATCAGTGATTAGTAGTCAGTAATCAGGGCGCACTTGACTCTATACCAACATAGAGATGTACTGATTACTGATTACTAAACCGATAGCGGTCAAACACACCAGATATGCACCAGCATCAAATGCGGCCTGACCACTGACCACTGACCACTGACTACTGATTACTAAACCGCCAGCGCCAAACGCTAAATTAAACCCCTAATCAAAATAACCAAAATCAAAACGGGCAGTACGTACTGGAAATAGGGCTTAATCCAGTGGGGCATTTTGAGCCCGCGACCGGTGTTGACTTCGGCGAGGTATTTGTCAAAGCCCCAGCCCCAGCGGGTGACGCAGAAGAGGAGATAAATCAGGGAGCCCAAAGGCAGGAGCAGGTTGCTGACGATGAAGTCTTCGCTGTCTAAGACGTCCCGATTTCCGATGAAGTGCATATCCGAGAGCACGTTGTAGCCCAGGACGCAGGGAATGGAGAAAAGGAAAATGATGAAGAAATTGATGGTTACCGATTTCTTGCGGCTCCAGCCAAAGTTGTCGATGCCGCTGGCGATGATGTTTTCAAAGACCGCAATGACCGTGGAGAGGCTGGCGAAGGTCATGAATACGAAGAACAGGCTGCCCCACAGCTGGCCCATGGACATGTGCGTGAAGATCTGTGGCAGCGTGATGAAGATGAGGGATGGACCCTGGTCAGGGTGCACGTCGTAGGCAAAGCAGGCGGGGAAAATGATGAGCCCTGCCATGATGGCCACGAAGGTATCGAGAATGCAGATGCGCACCGCTTCGCCGGTCAAGGTGAAATCATCGGACATGTAGCTGCCGAAGATTTCAATGGCCGCGATGCCCAGAGACAAGGTGAAGAATGCCTGGTTCATGGCCGCTGCGGCCACATTTCCAATGCCCGCTTCCACAGCGCGATCCCAGTCGGGAAGAAGATAAAATTCCAGCCCCGGGCCGCCGCCTTCCAGCATCACGCTATGGCCGGCAAGGATTACGATCAAACCCAGGAGGCAAAGCATCATCCACTTCGTGATGCGCTCGAGACCGCCCTGCACGCCGAGACCGCAGACCAAAAAGCCCAGCACTACGGTGATGGCCATGAAGATGCCCATTTCCATGGGATTTCCCAGCATAGCACCAAAGACCGCGCCCACCTCCGGAGCGCCGCCGGAAAAGGTGCCGTTCAAAAATTTCCAGAAATACGCCAGCATCCAGCCGGACACGGTGGTGTAGTACATCATGAGCAGGTAGCAACCCAGGATGCAGAACCAGCCGTGAATGTGCCACGATGTTCCCGGCTTCTCCAGGGTCTTGTACGCCGCCACGGCGCTCTTCTTACTCCCGCGGCCCACGGCAAGCTCCATGGTCATCACCGGGATGCCCATGAGCACCAGGAATGCCAGGTAAAAGAGTACAAAGACAGCGCCGCCGTATTCGCCGGTGACATAGGGGAACTTCCACACATTCCCGATGCCGATGGCACAGCCGGCACTGACCAGAAGAAATCCCAATCGGGATTTGAAATTATCTCGTTCTTTCATTCTATAGCCTCCTAAAGAAATAATCTCTTCTATTGTACTCTGTCTTGGGGAAATAGGGAATAGGCGGGAAGCGTGCTTAGCGCTGTCGGTTTAGTAATCAGTGGTCAGTAATTAGTAATCAGGACGCTTTTGACGCTGGCGCATACATAGAGAGGCTACCGCTATCGGTTTTGTAGTCGGTGGTCGGTGGTCGGTAGTCAGGACGCGTTTGACGCTGGCGCATACGTAGAGATGTTT
>CAVHZP010000254.1:0-3444 GCA_963640485.1 bacterium
GCGCCTTATCCCTTATCCCCAATCCCTTATCCCCATTTCCTAAAGGAGGAACCATAATGAGAACAGCAACTGAAAAACGTATCGAATTCCGTAACAATTTGAAATCCGGCCACATCATGATCGCCCCGGGCGTAGGCGATGCGCTGGCGGCTAAGATTGCCGAGAAGGCAGGCCTCCCCACGGTCATCATGGGCGGCTACTCCGTATCCGCTTCCCGTCTGGGCCAGCCGGACGTGGGTCTTCTCACCTGCTCGGAAATGGTGGAACAGCTCTCCGGCATTTGCAGCGCCGTAGACATTCCGGTCATGGCTGACGGCGACACGGGCTATGGCAATGCGCTGAACATCATCCGCACCGAGCAGATGTTTGAACAGGCTGGCGCTGCCTGCATTTTCTTCGAAGACCAGGCTTGGCCGAAACGTTGCGGACACATGGAAGGCAAGCAGGTCATTCCGGCGGAAGAACACGCGCAGAAAATCAGAGCTGCTGTGGACGCCCGTTTCGACAAGGAAACCATGATCATGTCCCGCACCGACAGCCGCGCTGTATATGGCATTGACGACGCCATCGAAAGAAGCAAGCGCTACGCAGATGCCGGCGCAGAAATCTGCTTCGCTGACGGCATCGGCAGCCTGGAAGAACTGGAAAAATTCGCCAGAGCTATGGAAGGCACCGGCGCGTACTATGTAGCCAACATGATCGAAGGCGGCAAGACTCCGCTGCTCACCGCAAAGGAACTGGAAGAAATGGGATTCTCCGTAGTCTTCTGGGCATGCAGCGCCGTCTACACCATTTCCAAATCCCTCTACGACCTCTTCTCCACCCTGAACACCCAGGGAACCACCGAACCCCATATCAAAGATATGATCGAATTCGGCCGCTTCAACAGCATCATCGGCCTGGATACCTATAAGGAACTGGAAAGAAAGTACAAAGTAGATCGCGATGACTAAGCACAGGGGATAAGGGGCGCATCTTTCGTTATTTACCCCCTTCCACCGGAAGGGGGAGGGCCCGAAGGGCGGGGGTTGGTTGAGGAAATAGTCAAGTATGCTTAGATTATCCGCAGCCAACCTCCACCGCTTCGCGGTCCCCCTCCTTCCAGAGGAAGGAGATTGCATTGCGGAAAATGCGCCCTTATCCCTTATCCCCTATCCCTTATCCCTAACCCTCCCGCCTTAAAAAATATTTTTCCCCTTCCCAAACATTTTCCCTTGACTTATAATAAAAATATACGCCAGCAGGAAATAAAAAGTTTAGGCTTTGCGGAAGGGAAATAGGGCAGCACTTCGCTGTGGAAGTTTCTGTATTTCCGCAAAAAGAAAGGATGCTCTATGACCTCCGGGAAAGAAGACTACTTAAAAGCGATTTACATCATCAGCGAGTCCCATGATTTGGTGACGAATAAGGAATTGTCGGAGCTGCTCCATGTGTCTCCGCCTTCGGTGAGCGAGATGATCACGAAGCTGCAGAAGCAGGGCTATGTGGACTACACCGCTTACAAGGGAAGCCGCATGACCAAGAAGGGCCGCAAGGAAGCGGGCCGTCTCATGCGTTACCACGCGCTGTGGGAAGTCTTCCTGGTGGAGCGTCTGCATTTTACCTGGAGCGAAGCCCACGAACTGGCGGAAGGCTTAGAGCATCACACCAGCGACGTGCTCTGCGAGCGCCTGGATGAATACTTAGAACACCCGGAGCATTGCCCCCACGGCGAACCGATCCCGAAGAAAGACGGCACCCGCAGCGGCATCACCTACCGCGTCCTCTCGGACCTGGAGGAAGGCGAGGAGAGCCACATCCTCCGCGTCATGGAAGATTACAGCTTGATGGATTACATTCAGAGCAAAGGCATCACCATCGACATGCCCGTCTGCGTCAAGGAAAAGGAGCCTTACGAAGGCCCCATCACTCTCTCCACCCCGGTGGGAGAGGTATCCTTGAGCTACAAGGCGGCGCAGCAGGTTTTTGTGGATGAGGAATAAGCGCCGCCGTTGGCGGTGCGCCCGCTGGTGCGAACATGTCGTTGCAGCTCCTGGCTGCTAGCTCCTAGCTGCTAGTCGGCTAGAGGAACATCTCACTGAAACATAAAGAGCGTCCCGCGATAAACGAAAGCAAGAAATAGTTTGCTTCCGCTCATCGCGGGACGCTTTTGTATTTCAGTGAGTCTGTCGCACTAGCCGGCTAGCAGCCAGGAGCTGCACCGAATGTATGCACGGGCGGGAACACCGCTAGGGAAATATTGAGACAAATGCAAAGAGCGTCCCGCGATAAACGAAAGCAAGAAATAGTTTGCTTCTGCTCATCGCGGGACGCTTTTGCGTTTCAGTGAGTTTGTCGCACTAGCCGGCTAGCAGCCAGCAGCTAGCAGCTAGGAGCTGCACCGACATGTATGCACTGGCGGGAACACCGCTAGCATTCTCTCCGGAATCGCCTGCCCGAATAGCCTTTCCATGGCCTCTCTTCTCACGAGCCATGTGCGGCCGGATTTGCGGCGGTCGCCTTCTTGCATTCTGGCAGCGGCGTGGCCGGCGCCTCCGGCGGCGCTTCTGACAGCAGAGGCGTCACGGTTCCACAGGTACGCGGCTTCTACGGTGGAGAAGACGAGGAGGAAGGGGGAAATGTTGCGGGGAATGGACGGCTGGCCTTGATACACCCGCTCGGCGGCGGATTTCAAAAGGAGATAGGTATTTCCCGATTTCCTCACTTCTCTGGCAGCAAAGGGCGAGCCCACGCCGGCGGCTTCGCAGTCACTCTGGAGACGCTTCACGTTTACGTCATAGAGCGCGGCGGCTTCCTGGGGCGTCAGCACTTCTTCCAAGGGGTCGAAGGAGAGGGAGAAGATCTTCATGGCGCCAAGGTCCGGTTCGTAGGCGGTGGAAGGAAATACAAAAATCCCCGCAGCTGTTGCGGCCAGCGCGCAGCCGGCAGGGAGGCGGCGGCCTTCGGTGAACGCTTTGCAGGTATTTTTCGCCAAAGGCAGCGAAGGGAGCGCAGAAAAAATCCGCTCCACGGAAAGCGTTGGAATAGAAATTTCCGCACACTCGGGGAGCGCGGGCGTTTCCGTCAGGAAAAAGACGTGAGGCCCGGAAACAAGAAGGCAGCCCTCGACGGGAAGGCTGCCGGTGAGGAAGGCGCTATAGCAGCGCTCCTGGAAGGTGGTGTCGTTGGATGCGGTGTAGATGCGGGGCATGATTTCTCTCTTTCGGGGGTAAGGCTGGTGCTGTTGCCGCTAGTGCGAACATGTTGCTGAAGCTCCTGGCTGCTGGCTACTAGCTGCTAGCCGGCTGGTGCGTACATCTCACCGAAGCAGAAAGTGCATCCCGCAATGAGCGTAGGCGGCAGAAGTTTTGCTGTCCGCTAGTGGTAGGCGATCAGCAATATGTTTCTCTAGCCGGCTAGAAGCCAGCAGCTAGGAGCTAGGAGCTTCATCGACATGTTCGCACC
>CAVHZP010000255.1:0-3424 GCA_963640485.1 bacterium
ATCCTTCAGCGCCTGGAGCAGTCCGCGCATGACGTCCAGCATCTCCTTGTAATAACCGTTGCTGTTGGCCTTAGCCACAGGCACATCGTATTCGTCGATGAGGAGAATGACCGGCTTCCCGTAATGGTTCTGCAGCATTTCTGTCAGCAGCAGGAGGCTGTTCTTCACTTCCTTTTCCGAAGCGGAAGCATTGGCCAGGCGGCGGAAGGCCGTTTTCTGGAACTCGCTGACATTATCCTCCTCAAGGAGATAGCGATGCCGGTTGAAAAGACCCGCGATGACCATGGTAAGCATGTCATAGGCACCGGTGAAGTTCAGGCCATCCACCTGACGGAAGGAAATGAAAACGGTGGGATACTGGTTCATCCACGTCTCGCAGAGCTGCCGATCCTTCGCGATTTCCAGATCCCTGAAAAGATCCCGGCTGTTCTTCCGGATGTCGAAGAAGTTCTCCAGCATGCTCATGGCCAGGGTCTTTCCGAAGCGGCGGGGGCGGGTGATCAGTGTCACCTCTGCGCCTGTGCGGGCCAGAAGCTCCCGGACCAGCGCGGACTTATCGACATAGTAGTAGCCGCGTCGACGGATTTCTGCGAAGTCAGAAATGCCGACGGGGAGGTTCAGGGCTTGCATGCTTCCTCCTTCTCCCCCGCCATGAATACAAACATTGCCACGGCCAGAATGGGATACACGATGGGGACGCAGATGTTGATGAAGGCCTGGGCGCCGTAGGCGAGGAGCATGAGCATCGGGGCGTAGTACAGAGGCTCGGTCTGCGCGCGTTTCCACCAGGTCTTCAGGAAGCGTAGGCAGAGCCAAAGATAGGTCAGGAGACCGGCGATGCCGATGGTCATCAGGTAATTCAGGTACTCGTTATGGGCGCTGTCATACATGCCGTAGCCCGCGTTCACCATGTCCTGGAAGTAGTTGTCCATGGTGATCATGTAGTAGCTGTCGGGGCCGTAGCCGAAGAGCTTCTGCAGGAAGGGCATGTTCTGGGTGAAGTAGGTAAGGGCCATGCGCCAGGCGAAGCCGCGGCCGGTGCCCCACTGGTCATTGAAATAGAGGAAGCTGCTGAAGGGCTGCCAGAGCTCTGCGTGGTTTCCCATATTGGCATCGATGAGAACGCCGATCACCACCGCCAGCGCGAGAACCAGAAGGCCGATCCAGAGGCGCTTCGGAAGCTTTGTAAGGGGTTTTTCCATACTTTTCCGGTTGAAGAGGGCATAGATGGCCAGCAGGGCTGTCAAGGCCAGAATCGGGAGCCAGAAAGCATGATACGTACCCATGGTGATGAGGACGCCGTTGTTGTAGTCCTGATTGATGGTCTGGAGGCCCGGGGTGGTGATCCAGATGCCGCCGATGCGCATGGCCAGCATGGTGATCAGAAGGCAAATGCCGTAGCACAGCACATGACGGCGCTGCTGCCAGAGGAGGAGAGGCGCCGCGGCGTAAAGCATGCCGTAGGTGAAAACAGCATTGTCACTCATGCCGCAGATCATGGCCTGATTGGCAACGGCGAAAATGATCAGGGCAAAGAGGCTGAGCGGCCATTTCTCGCTCCGCACGAAAAGGGCCATGGAAACGGCGATGAGGATGGCCAGGTAGCTGGTGTAGGAGTTGATATTGCCGATGCTCGCCGCAAAGATGATCCAGTACGTCCGGTCCGGGACCTCATCGAAGAAGCCGAAGACATTTAACTCAAAGAAATCGGTGAGGCCCCAGAGGCAGATACCGAGACCCGCCAGGAGAAATGCATAGATGTGCCAGCGGCGAAAGCGGTAGCAGCGGGTGACGCAGATGTAGGCCAAGTAGAGCATGAGCCACATGAGGACGCCCATGCAGCGGCCGCGGTTTCCCCACCAGGTTTCGTAGGGGTAGCCGGACAGGGCCATGGAGATGAGGTAAATGAGGATCAGCAGCGCGAAGGGGATGTCCGTGGGGAGCAGCCAGGGCTTCAGCCGCTCATGGTAATGCTTTGGGTTCCAGAGGCTGAAAAAGGCCTTTCCGTTCCGGCCCTCCACATAAATGCGGTCGCAAATGAGGAAGGAAATGCAGAGCAGGAGCATGATGATGCCCATGCCCAGGGTCAGAGTCCAGAAGCCCTGAAAGCGGGTTTCGAGGATATCGAAGTAGGCGTCATGGGTCAGGTAGGGGAAGCCGCAGAGCATCAGCAGGACGTAGAGGGTCATGAGGCGCTGCGTGATCTGCTGGAATCCCTGTTGCATGTAGGCCGATACCTCGGCGATGGTGGATGGTTTTTTCTTTGACATGAGGGTACTCCTTAATTGTGTTATAATAACTTGACCTATCATAACACAAGAGCTATTTTTTTGTTGCACATTATTTCGGATTGTGCTAGTATGGCCTCAGACACAAAGGATAAGATGTATTCCATTCATCTACAAAGAAAACCCGTCGGTACTGGCATACCGGCGGGTTTTTCTTGTCTTTCGGTCGCAGCGACAAGTACTGCAGGCTATTACCGCTTAAACTAACTGTCTAACCATTTGCAGATATAGTAGCTCACTATGCCTGCCACAACAGATAATACAAAGGATAATAAATATTCCATCTCTACACCCCCTTTCCTGACCAGGTATAGGGGCGGTAACGAAGCAAGTGTAACACAAAAAGTCAGCAAAGAACAGTCTTTCTGTCCTTTACTGACTTTATTTTAGTCCACGATCTGCCCGGGACCGGCGCCGCTGTCTGCGGCGGCATCGGCACCGCCGGGGCCTTCATAGCTGGTTCCGCCGGGGGATACGGGGGAAACCGCCTGGGTGGTGGTCTCCTTCGTGGTCTCGGTCTTGCCGGGCTCCTCTACGGTTTCACTCTTCTTGGTCTCGCTGCTCTTCGTGCTTTCCTTGCTGGTGCTGCTTTCCTTGGTGCTGCTCTTGCTCTCCGTGGGATCGTCAGCAATCACTTCATTGGCCTTGGTGCTCTCCTTCGTGCTCTCCTTGCCTTCCTTGGTGGATTCCTTCTCGTCCGTGGACGTTTTCGTCTCCTTACCGTCCTTAGATTCCTCGTCCTCGCCTTCCTTGGTGGCCTTGGTGGATTCACTGCTCTTCTTGGTAGAAATCACCTTGCCGTTCTCATCGGTCTCCTTCTTATCATCCGCATCGTCGTCGGCTGCGGTGGTCTTCTTCGCCGTCGTCTCCTCTGCCGCCTTGCTGGTCTTATAGGTACCGGAATCGTCTGCAATCTTATTGCTGTAGGTGTAGACCGCACTGGAGGGCTTGTAGCCTTCGTCTCCAAAGAGGAACTGGTGCAGCTTCGATACATTGGAAGCCAGATCTTTCGGGATGACGCAGTCGCCCTTCTTGCCCATCATCTGGGTGGTGAGATCCGTCGGGAAGCCCTGGGTGTCCACAATGTTGTACTTCGCTACGCCCTTTGCGAGCTGGATGATGTCGCCGGTATCGAT
>CAVHZP010000256.1:0-3414 GCA_963640485.1 bacterium
GGAGAAATACAAGAAGATCCTCCATGGGGACCTGAAAGAATATATCGAAAAGCACGGTTAGTGCGTGGCTCCGCTGGCGGTTTAGTAATCAGTAGTCAGTAATCAGGACGTATTTCCCGCTATCCATACATAGCTGAGAAGTTCCTATGTAGAAAAAGCGCCAAATGTCCCTTAATTACTGATTACTAAAACGATAGCGGCGTTTTCTCCAGGTATGACCAGCGTCAAATGCGTCCTGACCACTGATCACTGATTACTGACTACTGATTACTGACTACTAAACCACTATCCCAAAAGGAATAACCAATGACCCCAAAATCCGAAAAGAACCTCATCTCCGCCCTCCTCTATTTCGCCGGCGACTACATCGCCCTGGTGCTGGCGGGGATCCTCTCCCTCACCATACGAAACACACTCCTCACCCATACCACCTTCCACATCGCCCCGCTGTACCTCTACGGCTGGGTCCCTTTGGTGTACGCCGCCTTCATCCTCTACGAAGGACTCTACGGCCCCCGCATGCTCATCTACCAGATGGTGAAGAAACTCTTCTACGCCTCCCTTGGCGGCACCGTATTCTCCATCATCCTCATGTTCCTCACACAAGTCTCCGGAAATATTTCCCGCGCCTACGTGATCCTCTACACTGTGATTTCCTTCCTCCTCCTCGTCCTTGGCCGCTGGCTCATGTCCCGCATGATGAAGAAAATGCGCCTCTTCCAGATCCCCGTCCTCATCGTCGGCGCCGGCAAGACCGGTGAAGCCCTCGCCCGGCAGATCGAAACCGACAACGGCATGCGCTACCGCATCGTCGGATTTCTTGAAGACAACGAACCCGGAAATATAAACTACCCCATCCTCGGCGGATTTGCGGACATGGAAAAAGTCATCAAAGAAACCGGCGTCACCACCCTGTGGATCGCCGCCCCCGGCATCCCCCAGGAACAACTCTCCGCCCTCATCTACCAGGCCCAGACCCTCGTCCGCGACGTCGGCGTCGTACCGAACCTTGTCGCCGTCCCCATGTCCAACGTCACCGCACTCTCCTTCTTCGACGCCAAGATCATGCTCCTCCAGGTGAGAAACAACCTCGCCCGCCGGTCGAACCAGATCATGAAACGCCTCTTCGACCTCACCGCCACCATCTGCGGCGGCATCCTCATTTCCCCCATCCTCCTCCTCATCGCCATCTGGATCTACCACGACTCCCCCGGCCCCGTCATCTTCAAACACCGCCGCGTCGGCAAAGACGGCAAAGAATTCAACTGCTACAAATTCCGCTCCATGTGCACCAACTCCCAGGAAGTCCTAGAACACCTCCTGGCCACTGACCCCGCCGCCAAAGAAGAATGGGATCGGGAATTCAAACTCAAAAACGACCCCCGCATCACCAAGAGCGGCCATTTCCTTAGAAAAACCAGCCTCGACGAACTCCCCCAGCTTTTAAACGTCCTCAAAGGCGAAATGAGCCTCGTGGGTCCCCGCCCCATCATCCAAAAAGAAGTCGAACGCTACGACAAATACATCAAAGAATACTACTCCGTCCTCCCCGGCATCACCGGCATGTGGCAAACCAGCGGCCGCAGCGACATCGACTACCCCGAACGCGTCCAAATGGACAGCTGGTACGTCCACAACTGGAGCGTATGGCTAGACCTGGTACTTCTCTGGCGCACCATCGCCGTGGTCATTAGTCATAAGGGAGCATATTAAGCGGGAAAAACGCTGTCGGTTTAGTGATCAGTAATTAGTAATCAGTGGTCAGGCCGCGATTGGCGCTGTTCCCATCTCTTCTCTAACCTCCTTCCCCCGGAAGGAGGGGGACCGCTTGCGGTGGAGGTTGGCGTTGTTCCCATCTCCTCTCTACCCCCTTCCGCTGGAAGGGGGAGGGCCCGAAGGGCGGGGGTTGGCTGAGACATCAGATGGTCAGACATCAGACGCCCGTGTACCTGCGTCCTTATAGCTAGGAGCTTTTAGCTTGGAGCGTGGAGCCTGGCTAGTGTCAGCAGGTATGCTATCGTTTAAGGTAATATGTTACGCAAGCCCTACGTGAGTAGACCCTTGGAGAAGGGTCGCGCGATAGCGCCGGATAGAAATGCGCCGAAGGCGCATAACTCGCACTAGCCCTGAGCATGCCCGCCGCCTCAGCAGTCCATCGCGCCCTGATCACTGACTACTGACCACTGACTACTAACCCGATAGCCTCAATCACGCCCACCTTATTTCCACACTTACCCAATCACAAAGGAGCCCACCATGTACGACTACCTCATCGTCGGAGCGGGACTCTTCGGCGCCGTCTTTGCCCATGAAGCGAAGGAAGCGGGGAAGAGCGTCCTCCTCATCGAAAAAAGAAACCACATCGCCGGAAACGTCTACACCGAAGACATCGAGGGCATCCATGTACACACCTACGGCGCCCACATCTTCCACACCAACCTGAAACACGTGTGGGACTACGTGCAGCAATTCGCCACATTCAACCGCTTCACCAACTCCCCCGTAGCCAACTACCACGGCGAACTCTACTCCCTTCCCTTCAACATGTACACCTTCAACAAAATGTGGGGCGTCGTCACCCCCGAAGAAGCCGCCGCGAAGATCGAAGAACAGAAAAAAGAAGCCGGCATCACCGAACCCAAAAACCTGGAAGAACAAGCCATTTCCCTCGTAGGCACCGACATCTACGAAAAACTCATCAAAGGCTACACCGAGAAACAATGGGGCCGCCCCTGCACCGAACTCCCCGCCTTCATCATCAAGCGCCTCCCCGTGCGCCTCACCTTCGACAACAACTACTTCAACGCCCTCTACCAGGGCATCCCCACCGGCGGCTACACGAAGATGGTAGTAAACATGCTTGAAGGAATCGAAGTCAAGACCGGCGTAGACTACCTGGCCGATAAAGAAATGTGGGATAAAGCGGCCAAGAAAATCATTTACACCGGCCCTATCGACGCCTATTTCCACTACCACCTGGGACCCCTCGAATACCGCAGCGTCCGCTTCGACACAGAAATCCTCGATCAGCCCAACTTTCAGGGCAACGCCGCCGTCAACTACACCGATCGTGATACCCCCTGGACCAGAATCATCGAGCACAAATGGTTCGAATTCGGCAAAGACAGCGAAGGAAACGACCTCCCCAAAACCGTCATCAGCCGCGAATACTCCTCCGAGTGGAAAGTCGGAGACGAACCCTACTACCCCGTCAACGACGCGAAGAACAGCGCCCTCTATGAGAAATACAAAGCCCTGGCAGACAAAGAAGACAAAGTCACCTTCGGCGGCCGCCTGGGCGAATACAAATACTACGACATGGACGCCGTCATCGACAGCGCTCTCCGTTGCGTGGAAAGGGAGATTAGTAGTCGGTAGTCAGTGGTCGGTAGTCGGTTCGCATTTGACGCTGGA
>CAVHZP010000257.1:0-3401 GCA_963640485.1 bacterium
CTTTCATACTTCGGTATGCGCGGGAAATTCCTCCTCGTCTTGCGCCATTGGGCTGGTCAGGAATTCAGATGGCGATTTAATCAGCGGTTCCCTGGAGAGCTTGAACGGGTATTTTTTTATATCGCTTGGATTGTGAGCAACCGAGACGAATGCAACTTTAGCAACTATAGGAAAAGTGCATCCCGGTGGGGGTGTTTTTTTATGGGCTCTTTCTGCGTGAAGGGCGGCGCTGCATTCTTTTAGGGTGCAGCGTTTTTTAATTGTGCTGATGCTGCTGGTGCGAACATGTCGGTGCAGCTTCTAGCTTCTAGCTGCTAGCTACTAGCCGGCTGGAGGTACATCTCACCGAAGTAGAAAGTGCGTCCCGCAATGAGCGGAAGCGGCAGATGTTTCGTTATCCGCTAGTGGGGTCATCACCCGCCCTTGCGGGCACCCTCTTCAGAGAAACGGGCCTGAAAGGCGGGACGCACTTTGTATTGCGGTGAGATGTATGCACTAGCCGGCTAGAAGCCAGCAGCTAGCAGCTAGGAGCTTCAGCGAGATGTATGCACTAGCCTCACAACCCAACAAAAAGGAGACAAACATGGAATCTCTTGACATGATGGCATCCGCGCCGGCGAAGGCGGAGAGCGGGCTGAAAATTAACAAGTTGACCTTTATCGAGGCGGCTATGATGATCGTGGGCTCTACCATCGGCTCCGGCGTGCTGGGGCTGGCTTATGCCACGCGGAAGGCGGGGTGGCCGGTGCTGGTGATCCTTCTCATCGTGGCGGCGCTCGTTTCCACGGTGTCCATGCTCTACGTGGCGGAGTCGTCGCTTCGGACGCGGGCGCCGCTGCAGCTTTCGGGGCTGGCGGAGAAATATATCGGCAAGGTGGGCGCATGGCTCCTCTTCTTTGCCGTGGGTGCCACCAGTTTTTGCAGCCTCATCGCGTACACCAATGGCTGCGGGAAAATTCTGGCAGAGCTTTTGGGGATTTCCTTCGAAGCGGGGAGCCTCCTCTTCGTGGTGCCTGCTACCATCGTCATCTGGTTCGGCCTCAAGGCCACCGGGGTGGCAGAGAAATTTATTTCCAGCGGCATGATCGCCATGCTCCTGGTGCTGGCGGGGGCGTCCATGCTGTCGTCCCGCGTGCCCATGGGCGACATTCTCTACACCGACTGGACCTACGCCATGCCGATTTTCAATATCACCGTCTTCTGCTACGCGGTGCAGTACATGGTGCCCGAGGTGGCGCGGGGCTTCAAGCACCAGCCGGAGAAACTGGTGCCCTCCATTCTCGCGGGATTTGGGATTTCCTTCTTGATCCTTGCCATCGTGCCGCTGTCCGTCTTCCTGATGTTGCCGCTTGCGGAAATCAGCGAGGTCGCCTCCCTCTCCTGGGGCCGGGCCCTGGCGCATCCGATTTTTTATCTGCTGGTGAACGTCTTCGCTTTCTGCGCCATGCTCACTTCTTTCTGGGTCATTTCCGAAAGCTTCCTCACCAACATGGTGGACAAGTTCAAGCTGAAAGATGAATTCCACGTAACTTCGCGGCTCCTGATGATCGCTTTCATCGTGGTGCCGCCGTTCCTCCTCGCCTTCTTCGGCGCTGTGAGCTTCGTGAACGCCATTTTCTTCGCCGGCACCTTCGGCGGCATCATCATGTCCATCCTGCCGGTCTACATGCTTCGGGGCGCCCGGAAATACGGCGACGCAGAGCCGGTATGGACCTGCGGATGGATGGCGGCGAGACCGGTGCAGCTCTTCGTGATCCTCCTCTTCAGCGTCGCCGGCGTTTACGCGCTGCTTAGTATGGCGGGCCTGCTGCCGGCGGGATGGTAGTTTGGGGGTGGGATTTTCCGCTATCGGTTTAGTAATCAGTGGTTAGTGATCAGTAGTCAGGGCGCGATTAGCGGTAGCGAACAATGGCATACCACCTGCTTGGGCGTTAAGAATTTTCCTGCTGCAAAATAAAAGCACTTAGTCGCTAATGACTAAGTGCTTTTATTTTTGGGAAAGGGTTACTGCTCACTAAACCGATAGCGGAAATCGTTCCAGTGTATGCACTGGCGTGAACCGCGTCCTGACTACTGACCACTGGTTACTGATCACTAAACCGATAGCGGAAACCGTTCCATCGTATGCACCGGCGTGAACCGCGTCCTAACTACTGACCACTGGCTACTGATCACTAAACCGATAGCGGAAATCGTTCCATCGTATGCACCGGCGTGAATCGCGTCCTGACTACTGACCACTGATCACTGATCACTAAACCTCCAGCCCTAATAACCTCCCTACATTCTCCGTATCATACTCCACCTGCTCCGACCAGCGGGCGGCGGCTCTTAGGGGATCGCCTGTGAGGGCGGACTCGATGTAGATGAAAGTGGTGGCGTCTTTGGCAAAGGCAGCGAGGCGGTCTAAGGGGAGGTCTAGGTCCAGCTCGCGGTACCAGATGTATTCATAGAGCCGCTGAAAGAAATCCTGTGGCGCATCGTAGCGGCGGGCGGCGTCTAAGGCGGCGTCTTTGTGATGAGCGAGGAAGGCGAGGCGCTTCGTCCATGCCTCGTCGATGGGTTCGGTCTTTTGCAAATCGGCGAGGAGGCGAAGGACATTTCCTTCCGACAAATCCGGGGTGAAGGTGGTGAGCGTTTCCGGTGCGTCCCAGCCCAGGGCGGCGAGGAGTCCCGGGAAATCTAAGAGGCCCGCATAGCCTTCGATGGCGAAGGTGAGGGGGCCTTCCATTTCAAAAAGCTGCTCGCAGGTCCGCTCGCAGCAAAGCCCCGTGCCCGCCAGCTCCACGTCATCTAAGTACTTATAGAACCGCGGGTGCATGGTGCAGATGTCTCCGAGATAGTCCTCGCCTTTTTCCAGAATGAGCCGGCACAGGCCGTCTTCCCGAAGGAAATGGCAGTAGCCTTTCTCGTTCAGCCGAAAGCAAGTGGACCCGTCTTCGGCCGTCCGCATCCAGCGGGCAAGCTCCTCGCCCAGGGCGCCGTCGGTTTCTCTATATTTCTTTTCCGTTTCGCTGTCGATGTCGATTTCCCAGGTCTGGCAGCAAGTGTGCTTGCAAGCGCCGGCTTTGCATTGGAAATCGGGGAAGATGGTGGGGTAGATGGTGTACATGGGTATTGTTCCTTACGTGGGTGGTTTTGTAATCGGTAATCGGTAGTCAGTAGTCGGTTCGCATTTAGCGCCAGCGGCAGCGGGCATGCTGGCGGTTAGGGTGATATGTTACGCTAGCCTCAAGAAGTAGCCCCTTGGAGAAGGGGCGCGCGTTAGCGGGGGATGGAGTGACTCGTTAGAGGCACAACCGGCACTAGCGCTATCATGCAAGACTATTCGTGCAACTTAGCATGTTTTCCGCTATTGCTCATTATGCGCCTTCGGCGCATTCCATCCCGCCCTATTGGGC
>CAVHZP010000258.1:0-3390 GCA_963640485.1 bacterium
TTGGAGAAGGGGCGCGCGATAGCGGGGGATGGAGTGACTCGTAAGAGGCACAACCAGCACCGGCGATATCATGCTAAGCTTTTGGTTAACATAGGTATGCTTTTCGCTATTGCTCATTATGCGCCTACGGCGCATTCCATCCCGCCCTATTGGGCGGCCCCTTCTCCAAGGGGCGACGCATTTTAAGGTTAGTGGAACAATGCGAAAATACCTTTCGCAATAACGCACGATACACCAGGCATTGGTAGCCGATGCATAACCAACTGCCGCTGGCCCCACGCGAGTAGCCCCTTGGAGAAGGGGCGCGCGATAGCGGGGGATGGAGTGACTCGCAAGAGGCACAACCAGCACTAACTGCGTGAAACGCTTCACTCACATCCGTCTGCTTTCCGCTATTGCACATTATGCGCCTTCGGCGCATTCCATCCCGCCCTATTGGGCGGCCCCTTCTCCAAGGGGCGACTCATGTAAGGCTTGCGGAACATAGAGCTTTAAACGATAGCAGTAGAGTCCCTATGTATGCCTGGCGCTAAACGCGCCCCGACTACCGACCACCGACTACTGATTACAAAACCGATAGCGGTATCGTCTCCGTGTACGCACTGGCGCCAAACGCGCCCTGACTACCGACCACCGACTACCGACTACTAAAACCGATAGCGGTATCACCTCTATGTACGCACTGGCGCCAAACGCGCCCTGACTACTGATCACTGATTACTAATTACTAAACCCATAGCGGTATCATCTCTATGTACGCACTGGCGGCATTCGCACCAGCAGAATGGAGAACAATATGAAACTTTGGCGGGAACCGATTTCCGGAAAACTGGACTACCACTGGATGAAGAAGCCCTTTCTCCTCCTCACCCTCCTCTACGCCCTGGCGCTGGTGGCGCTTTTCCGGGCGAATTTTCTCTATGCCGACGACCTGGGGCGCGCGGTGACGGGGAATCATGGCTGGCTGGACTGGAGCCGCTATGTGACTATGGCCCTTTCGGTTCTAGTGCACATGACGCCGCTTTTGACCGATATTTCTCCGCTGCCCCAGCTTCTGGCGGTGATGCTCATGGCACTCTCGGGGGTGATTGTGATTTACACATTCACCGGGAAGAAGGAAATCAGCTGGCCCTTTCTGGCGGCGGCGCTCCCCATGGGACTTACGCCTTGGTTCTTGCAATGCTTCTCCTACAAGTTTGACGCGCCCTATATGGCGGTCTCGGTGCTATCGAGTGTCCTGCCATTTCTGTGGTGGGAGAAGGACCGGAAAACGTTTCTCCGGATTTCCTTCCTGTGCCTTTTGGTGATGACCATGACCTACCAGGCGGCGTCGGGAATCTTCGTCATAGAAACGCTTTTCCTTGCCTTCCATTCCTGGCGCCGCGGTGGTAAGGGGAAGGATATTTTCCTTTGGATGCTATCAGCGGCGGCGGTCTATGGGCTGGCGCTCCTGACATTTAAATTCTGTTTGCAACGGCCACCGATAGACGGGTATGTGTCCATCGAAATTCTGGCTCCATCGGAATTGCCGCAGGGCCTTGTGCAAAATGCCCTGGCCTACCTCACCACAGCCTGGCTGGACCTGAACTGGATCGAGCAGCTTTTCCTTGCGGCGATTACCGGTCTTTTCCTGGTGCGCGGGGTCATGGGGAGCAGGAGAAATCTTTGGTTCACCTTTCCGGCGGTGCTCCTTCTCCTGGCAGCCTCTTCGGTGTTATCCTATGGTGCCTATTTGTTGATGGAGAGACCGTCTCTCGATCCCCGAGGCATGCTGGGCATGGGGATTTGGATTTCCTTTGTTTGTATTTCCCTGGTGTCCATGGCAGAGAAGAAGGGGATTGCCCGGTGGTTGGTGTTCCTGCTGGCCTGGCAACTGGTCGCCGGCGCTGCGGCTTACGGCGACGCACTGGCAGAGCAGATGAAATACACCGATTTCCGCATCAACCTGTTGGTCCAGGATCTAAATACTTTGGGCCTCACCGAAGGGCGAGAGCCCTACCACTTGCTGGGCGACATCGGGAAGGCGCCGGCCGTGAGAAATATGGAAGAAGAATACCCCGCCGCGAAACGCCTCGTCCCGTCCACCTTTTCCGATGTCGATGTATGGTCAGATCTCCATCTCTACATCTACCGTGATCTGCTGCCCCACGTGGACCGGCAGCATAAGGCGGAGGACTACCGGCACCTGCCGGTGGTTCTGGAAAACCGCTACCACCGGATCCAAAGCGACGGGAAAGACGTGCTGATTATGCTCAAGGAGAGTCACTATGAGTGAGATGTGTTTGCGGTGCGCGCCCGGTAGCGCTGGTACCGCTATTGGTTGAGTGGTCAGTAATTAGTGATCAGTGGTCAGGGCGCATTTTTCGCTATCGTCAAACGCGTCCTGATCACTGACCACTGACTACTAATTACTAATTCGATAGCGGTACCATCTCTATGTAAGCACTAGCGCTAAATGCGCCCTGACTACTGACCACCGACTACTGATTACAAAACCGATAGCGGTATCGCCTCCGCGTACGCACTAGCGCTAAACGCGTCCTGATCACTGACCACTGACTACTAATTACTAATCCGATAGCGGTATCGCCTCCGCGTACGCACTAGCGCTAAACGCGCCCTGATTACTGACCACTGATTACTAATTACTAAGACAATAGCGGCAGCAGCACCAGCATAGATTGGAGATAAACATGAAACTTTGGAAAGCAAACTACGATTGGGCGAAGAAACCATTCCTGATCCTTTGCCTCTTGTACCTGGCGGCGCTCCTGGCGCTCTTTCGGGCGAACTACTACTACGTGGATGACCTGGGGCGCTCCGTGCTGGGGATCCATGGGTGGCTGGACTGGAGCCGCTACGTGACCCAGTGGCTCTCCTTTCTGGTGCAGCCCACGGCGAAGCTCACCGACGTGTCCCCGCTGCCCCAGCTCCTGGCGGTGGTGCTCCTGTCTATCGCAGGGCTTCTCGTGATTCGCGTGCTCACCGGGGAGAAGGAAATCAGCTGGCCCCAGCTCGTGGCCGCCCTTCCCATGGGACTTTCACCCTGGTTTTTGGAGTGCTTCTCCTTTAAATTTGACGCGCCCTACATGGCCCTGTCGGTGCTGGTGAGCGTCGTCCCCTTTCTCTGGTGGGAGAAGGATGAAAAGAAATTTTATATCGTTTCCTTCCTGTGCCTCCTGGTGATGACCATGACCTACCAGGCTTCAGCGGGTATTTTCATCATTGAGACCTTGTTCCTCTCTTTCTTCTCCTGGATGCGCGGCGGAAACGGAAAAACCATTTTCCTCTGGATTCTGCGGGCGGCGATGATCTATGTGGTGGCCCTCTTGCTATTCAAAGTATTCATCATGCGGCCGCCTACGGAGGATTATATGTCCGTTGACGCCG
>CAVHZP010000259.1:0-3373 GCA_963640485.1 bacterium
ATAGGGCGGGATGGAATGCGCCGTAGGCGCATACTCAGCAGTAGCGGAAAGCATGCTTAGTGACACAGTCATTCTCCCGCACTGTCATCCTGAGCGAAGTTGAAGGATCTATTCAGCAATAGCGGAAAACAGAAAAGCTTTAGGGAAACACTGATTAAATCGAAGAAGCAGTGTTTCCCTTGCTATCGTAAGCATGCTCGGATTACGGTCACACGATAAACGGTTTACGGCTACGATGAGGCAGCAGCCAAACGCGCCCTGATCACTGACCACTGATTACTGACTACTAAACCCCAACGGTAAGCACCTCCTATTTCTCTACCCCTATTTAAATGTACATAACCAAAGGAGCATGGAAGCATTGAAGAACGCATTTTTTACCTATATCGATGAGCATCGGGAAGACATGATTTCCCTGTGGGCGGACCTGGTGAATCAGGACAGCCAGGCCTCTGACCCGGACGGCGTGGCGCACGTGGCGCGGCGGCTGATGACGGAGATTTCCTCAGTGGGCGGCGAGATTTCCTGGAACCAGGAAGGAAACGCACTCACCGCCCACATCCCCGGCAACGACAAAGCGCCGGTATTCCTTCTGGGACACATGGACACCGTATTTCCCAAAGGCGAAGCGGAAAAGCGCCCCTTCACCATCAAAGACGGCAAAGCCTACGGTCCCGGCGTCCTGGATATGAAAGGCGGCCTCACCGTGATGATGTGGGCGCTGAAAGGCCTCGCCCACGTGGGTTTCCGCGGCCGTCCCATCAAGATCGTCCTCGCTGCCGATGAAGAAACCGCTCATGGCGGCTCCACGGCGCCGGTGGTCATAGAGAAAGAAGCCGCCGGCTGCGTGGCGGCTTTCAACTGCGAGACCAGCTACGAAGACAATTCCCTGGTGTTGGGGCGAAAGGGCGGCGTGGTTTTCAAATTCGCCGTTCACGGCGTCGCCGCCCATGCAGGAAATAATCCGGAAGTGGGGCGCAATGCCATCTGGGAAATGGCGCAGAAAATCGACGACATCCAGCGCCTCACGGACTGGGACAAAGGCATCACCTACAGCATCGGCACCATTCGCGGCGGTACTGTGTCAAATGCCATTCCCAACTACTGCGAAGTGGAAGGGGACATCCGTTTCCTCGACCCCGCGCTCTCGCTGCCGGTGAGAGAAGCCTTGGATCGCGTGCTGCAAAAGACCTACATCGAAGGCACCCGCACCGAACTTTTGGTCTACCGCGAAGGCATGATCCCCATGAAGCGCACCGAAGGAAATGAGAAACTCTTCGCCCTGGTGAAAGAAACCGCCGAAGAAAACGGTATGAAGATTTCCGAAGGCAAACTGGTCGGCGGCGGCAGCGACTCTGGCTACGTCGTAGCCGCTGGCGTCCCCACCGTCTGCGCCATGGGCGTCAAAGGGAAATGGAATCACACCAAAGACGAATACGCCCTGGTAGACAGCCTCTTCGAAAGAGCAAAGCTCCTGGGGGCCGTGCTGATGAAATTGGACGAGAAGTCCTTTTAGCGATTATGGTTTAGTGGTCAGTAATCAGTGGTCAGTAGTCGGTTCGCGTTTGGCTGCTGGCTCATATAAAAGAAAGGCTCTTCCATGGGAAGAGCCTTCAAAAAATCCCCCCTTCCAGAGGAAGGGGAAGGCATACAAAAAAATCCCCCCTTCTACTGGAAGGGGGAGGGCCTACAAAAAATCCCCTCTTCCACTGGAAGGGGGAGGGCCTACCAAAAATACCCTCTTCCACTGGAAGGGGGAGGGGCTACAAAAAAATACCCCCCTTCCTCTGGAAGGGGGAGGGCCCGAAGGGCGGGGGTTGGTTTAGGCAAGCCTTCTTCTTAGAAGAAGGTGGCCGGCGGGCCGGATGATGGGACTGAAGCTAACCTCCACCGCCGAAGGCGGTCCTCCTCCTTCCAAAGGAAGAAGGTTAAAAAAGGAAAGGCTCTTTCGAGAAGAGGACTTGGTACGTTTGGCTGCTTCGTCAAACGCATCCTGACTACCGACTACCGACCACCGACTACGAAATCACCAGCGTTACGCGTAAGAAACATATAGAAAGAGCTGTAGTATGGAAGAGAAAAAAGAAAAACAATTATCCATTCCGGAATATTTTATGGTGGGCGCGAAGAAGGGCTTCTACATCACCGTGGAACTCATCGCGCCGGCTATGGTCATGGCTTATACACTCATTACCTTTTTGAAACTGGCGGGCGTCATGCCCTTTATCGGTGACGCTTTGGCGCCGGTGATGGGCGTCTTCGGCCTTCCCGGTGAAGCGTCCGTGGCACTGGTGGCCGCCTTCTTCGCCAAAGCCGCCGGTGCGGCCACCGCGGCGGGCCTCTACATGGACGGTACCATCTCCGCCGTCCACGCCACGATTCTGTTTCCCGCCTGCATCACCATGGGCACACTCATCGGACACTTCGCCCGCGTCGTCATCGTTTGCCAGGTCAAGAGCCTCTACTACCCCGTACTCCTCATGACCCCGCTCCTCGACGCCGCCATCGCGATGTTGATCACAAGAGGCGCACTGTTCTGCATGGGATACTAAGAATTAGGGATAGGGGATAGGGGATAAGGGATAGGGCGCATTTTCCTTTCTCTAGCCCTCTTCCTTTGGAAGGGGGAGGGCCCGAAGGGCGGGGGTTGGTTCGAGTCAAGCCTTCTTCGTTGAAGAAGGTGGCCGCCAGGCCGGATGACGCGCCGCATGTGTAAGCATCACCCGCCCTATGGGCACCCTCTTCTGGGAAGAGGGCTTGGCACATTTGGCCACTTAGTCAAATGCGCCTTATCCCTTATCCCTGCTCCCTTATCCCTCAACTCTCGACCGCATTACCTACATACATTCCGGAGGTCTTCAATGGATACAAATACAGATAAAACCTACCACGTCACCTGGAAAGGCTGGGTATCCCTGCTTTTCCTGATCATTTGCTTCTCCGGCGTCTTCGGGAAACAGGACAATTTCCTGAAAGCCTTTGATTTCATGAACCTCATGGGACAATTCGGCCACGCCGATGGGGCGAAAGTCGCCATGCTCGGCACCGGCGGCTTTGGTGCCAGAGAAGGCTTTGCCTTTGCCCTCACCATGGTGCCCATCACCATGGTCGCTTCCGGCCTCATTGAAGTGTGCGAACACTTAGGCGCTCTTCGCGCCGCCGGGAAATTGTTCCAGCCCTTCCTGAAATTCCTCATGGGCATCCCCGGCATCACCGGCCTTGCCTTCGTCTCCAGCTTCACCAGCTCTGACATCGCCGCCTTCATGACCAAAGATCTCTACGAAGCCGGAGAAATCACCGACGACGAACGCACCATCTTCGCCGCCTACCAATACGCCGGCTCCGGCGTGGTGAATAACACCATAGGCTCCGG
>CAVHZP010000260.1:0-3366 GCA_963640485.1 bacterium
AGGGATAAGGGATAAGGGATAAGGCGCGTTTAACTGCTTTTTCATATTCCTTACTTCCCCTTTTTGCCGAAAGGCCCAATATTACTCTCTATCCCGTCCCTTAAAATCTCACATAAAAAACGCTATGAAAAAGTAAAATTCTTTTTCATAGCGTTTTTGTTTTTTGGATGTAAATACAGATCGGGAAATTAGTAAATTGCGCCTTATCCCTTATCCCTTGGCCCTTATCCCCAGTTACTTCTTATGCTCCCAATTCGTCGAGCAGTTCTTCCGATGCCTCGATGGCTTCCTGGATTTCCGGACGAAGGTCAGCTTCGTCAGTGAGGAAACGGATTTCCGACAGCGCGCGGATGAGGCGGGCAATCTGTGCGGTGCGGCCGATCAGAATTTTCTGGGCGCTGCTGTAATTGGTCCAGTCGTAGCCGGATGCCACCTGAATGCGGCGGATGTCTTCGATGCCGTCCTCGAAATAGTCCGACAAGTCGAGAAGTGCGTCCTCTGCCTGGCGAGCTTCGCGGCGAATGTCCTGCATGCGAGTACACATCTTCTTCACGGTCTGCTGGAACTCTTGCAGCCGACCGCTCACATTTTTCAGTGCTTCCACATCATGGCTCTCTACATCTTTGTAGTCCAGTCCCTCGATTTCCGGGACCTGCGCATACTGATCCAGTACGCCAGCGCCAAAACCCATGGCTTCCATGGCCCCATTCAGGGTCATGACACTCATGGCTTTGGCAGAGAGGCGTTCCAACTCTTTCCAATTTTTTCTTTCTTTGTTGAAATGTTCCAGTCCTGTCAGGGTATCACAGTCATGGAAATCCACGTTATGAATCTGTGCAAAGAGCGAGGTGAATTTCTTCATGTCGCCGCTCATCAAAGTGATGCGAACGCGGTCGAGTTCGCCGAGCTCCGTCTGGGCGCGAACCTTCGCACGGTTGATGCGCTTGGTGGCTCTTCTCTTGGCCCGCTCAATTTCTCCATTGATGCTTTCCGGTCTGGCGGAAACAGGATTTCCACTGACCGCCGATGCGATCATACGCAGAATAAATGCAATAGACATAGCACTTCCTCCTTTTACATGGTTCCTTTGCGATGGGAACCTCTAAAGGCTGGGCGCGCGAAATCGCGTCCCAGTGTGATGCAGAGCGTCCTGCATAAGCTTCGTCATATCCATGATCTAGAGCTTCCCATGATTTTGTTTCTCTTATTATAGCACATATGACGGGGAATGGCGCTATCGGTTTAGTAATTAGTAATCAGTGGTCGGTAATCAGGGCGCAGTTGACGCTGGAGGCAGCGGGCGATGCTTGAGGCTATCGATTTAATGATCAGTAATCAGTGGTCAGTAGTCAGGCCGCAGTTGACACCGGAGGCAGTGGGCGATGCTTGAGGCTATCGATTTAGTGATCAGTAATCAGTGGTCATGGCGCAATTGGCTTTGACACCCACAAATAGTCAGGGCGCGTCTGACTCTAATGTCAAACGCGCCCTGATTACTGATTACTAATTACTGATCACTAAATCGATATCGTCATTTTATTCCACTCACGCATCCCTAAAGGACAATTCCTTCTTGGCGATAGCGATTCTCTTTTTGCTCTTTTCGCTGACATGGCCTTTTTCGTCCAGGAGCTGCGGGAAGAGGATGGCGATGAGCTGCGCCACCTGCAGGGCTCTGGCAATCTGCATTTTCTCCGGCTTGGAGTAGAAAGTCCAGTCGATGCCCTTCCGGTCCAGAATGGCTTCCAGGTCATCGATGCCGTCAATGAAATAGTCCGTCAAAGCCGCCAGGCAATCCGCCTTGTCTCTGGCATAGGCAGCCACTTCGATGAGATTTTCCGTGAGCTCTCTCACCTGAGCCTGGTAGTCTGTCAGTTCCTCGATGAGCTGATGGATGTACAGCGGGTCCAGCTGGTGGAAACGATGGTTATCGATGGAAATAGAAGGTAGTGTAGCAAAAGGTTCCAGGATACCAAATCCCAATTCCATGGGAGAAAAGGCACCGATGCTCATGCTGCTGAGGCTGGCAATCTTGTCTGCCTGGGCAATCATTTCCTCTACTTTGAATCCGTCATTCAGGAAATCCTCGATGCCCTTGAGTCCTTTGCAATCCTCCAGGTCGAAGTGCTGGATCTTCACCCAGGCTTTGGTGAAGTGTTCCATATGGCCGGAAGTGGACGCCGCCTTGATGCGGTCCATTTCTCCCAGCTCATACTGCGCCCGGTTTCTGAGGCGAATCACACTTCTCTTCACGCGGCGAAGTGCTTTCTGCAATTCTCCATTCAGATCCGCAATGTTCAGCGCTTCTTCCGTATGCCCTTCCTCGACTCCATGAAGTACCTGTAAAATATAGGTGATTGTCATTGGAATTCCCCCTTCTCGAAGACACGAAGCAGTCTGCACGCCAAAAGGCCTCTCCGCTTCCTGCTTCTCATTCTCTTTATTATACACTATGAAGAGGGAAAAGTAATCAGAAATCAAAGGATAAGGGATAGGGGATAGGGGATAAGGGATAAGGCGCACTTGGCTGCTTCCTCACGACCATGGAACACCCGCTATATAACCGTTTAGATTTTATTGACTACAGAGACGACTGCAGCAGCAAACTGCTACGTGCAGAACGTCTCATCGTTCCATTTCCCGTAAGGGGAAGCATGCTCGGATAACGGTAACACAGTAAACGGTTTACGGCCACGATGAGGAAGCAGACAAACACGCCTTCTCCCTTATCCCTTATCCCCTATCCCTTATCCCCTACTTCACCACCATCACCGGGCAATCGGCGTGATGCAGCACATACTGGCTCACGCTGCCCATGACCACTTGTTTCATCTGGCTCTGGCCACGGCTGCCCATGACGATGAGATCCACTGCGTGTGTCTCCGCAGCGAAAATAATTTGCTCCGTCGGCGAACCGATCAGAACTTCGGATGTCATAGAAATCGAGGTTTCTGCTTTCTTATAAATCGATAACAGCTTCTCGCCTTCCATTTTGAAAATCGCCGGCTCATAGCCGCTCATGGCGACCCGGTCCAGGGCAGACAGTTTTTGATTCATGTCTACCACGAAGAGAAGAATCATCTCCGCTTTATACGCCTTCGCCAGGGACGCCGCCCAATCAAACGCCCTCTTAGCACACATAGAGCCGTCTAAGGGAACCAAAATACGCTGTACCTTTTCCATTTGTATTCACGACCTTTCGTTTTTTTGATGAAGGGGAATAAGTGATTAGTGATCAGTAATTAGTAGTCAGGGCGCATTTAGCACTAGCCTCAAAAGCGCCCTGACTACTGACCACTGACCACTGATTACTAGGGAAACACTGATTAAATCGCCATCTGAATTTCTGACCAGCCCAATGGTGCA
>CAVHZP010000261.1:0-3341 GCA_963640485.1 bacterium
CTTCTTTTTCTCCGTCAGTCATGGAAAGATTGGGATAATAGAAGCGAGTGCTCTTTTGATGCAAAATTTTCTTTTCACTGTTCAGCAGCTTATCGATTTTTGCTTTAGGGATGTACCAAAACTTAGATAAGATATCCGCGTCCGGTATGGGAGCGGGAGACGCTTTGATGAAATCGACGATTTCCACGCCATCTTCCCTTACACCTTTTCCGCGGTAAGCCCCATAAGCGCAGCTGATCCCGGAAGGCAATCCTTTCTTTAATTCGTCTTCCATGGCAGATGCATTATAAATAGCGAGCTTCGCTAGCTCCTCTCGATACTTTTCATAGAAAGCATCCCGATACACCACCGTAGCCCCTCCGTCAAAGAGAGCTACCAAAGCATTTGCCACATCTTGCAGGATCTCACGCTCTTTCTCTCCTGCTTTTGCATAAATACGGCCATCAGTTCTTTTCTCTCCGACCTTACAAATTTCTACCAGTAAATCTTCCGGAGCCATAGCAATGGGCTGTCCATAGGTTTCCTCGAGTTTCCTTTTAAACTTCTTCGCATTAATTCGCATCGGCGCGAAACCATCAAGAAAATGAGATTCCAGCACGTGATGAATCTGGGCAGCCAACGTGTTTTCTTCAGAAGAAGGCACTTCTATTTCCTGTGGCTTCTCGGGCTCTACCGGAGCCGTAGTAACCATCGGAGAGGGGCTCGGTTTATTATCCGGCGGCGCAAACTCTACCACCAGATTTTCAAAGTCCACCTGACACTTTTCCAGCACATAACGCAAAAAAGCCCATATCCGCTTGGACGTGAAGCCCATGTGCAAGTACATGCGATTGCCAAGCTTTACCGTCCTTCCCATGCCCGGGCTATCCGATAGGTAATGAGGCAAAACGCCCCGTTCACACTCTCTCCGAAGCTCTTGAAATTTTCTCGGATAATCCTCATAGAGGAGCGACGCGCATTTACTCAGTAAATCTTCCCACCCGTGGACGTCCTGCTTTTCACCAAAGTAGGAGAATGCCTGTGGCGTAAGCCCATCGTAAACCGATCTCTTCCCCAAATCACAACTAAGCTGCTTTTCATCTACATCGTCTGCTGAGGATACTTCTACCGGTTCTTCCTTTTTCTCTTCTTTGTCAAATGAGGGAGGCGCTTCAGAAATGCTGACCAATCGAGGAGAGGGTTTAGGTGGCGTGTAGGCTACTTTAGAAGTAACAGGCGCAGGAATTTCTACCTCTTTCTTTACCTCTTCCTCACTAGGGGACGGCAAGAGAGCGGAAAAGTCTACCTTCCCTGTGCCTCGGTGCTCATCCAGGTATTTCTTCAGTTTGATGAAGATTTCCTCCTGCTCCGCCAAAGATAAATCCTTTCCCTCCCCTTTCTTCATATAATAGGCCAAATCCTGCATGTTCTGAATTTTTTTGTTGTTTAGTTTCGCTCTTAAGAGGGATGTCAGATGAAGCGCATAAATCCCCCGATACAAAAAGATCGAGGCAATCCCTTTGAGGGAGATGGCGGAAAAATCTACGACCGGCGCTTCGACCCGGATCACTTTCCCATCTACTACGGTGATGGGGGCTTTCTTTTTTACTTCTTCTACCATCTCTACGCCGGAATCTCTTTTGGCTTTACGCAAAAGCATGGCAAACCAGTCTTTATCCGTAAGGTAGATATTTCGGGTCTCTGCAAATACCTTAGATAAATTCCCTTTGAGCCCCTTTTGGCCACCGGTCATTGCATAAAGAACCTGCTCATATTGCAATTTTACTTCATTCAAATTGCGGGAGATATCGTCGATTTTCATATCTAGGCGGATAGCTCTGGCCCGCAGGGTATCAAAGAGTTTCTGGAGGATGTCCATCTTGGCAGTGGGATCTTTTTGGATTTCCTCATAGGCTTCCAGGAGGAGCGCCCACTCCCACCGGTCCCAGGGACGACGAGTCGAGAAGGTAGCCACCTCTTTTTTCTCTTCTTTCGGAATTACTACTTCTTCAGCCGGCTTTGTTGCTTCTTTCGGAGCCACCACTTCTTCGACCGGCTTTGTTGCTTCTTTCGGAGCCACCACTTCTTCGACCGGCTTTGGCGCTTCTGTCGGAGCCGCTGGTGGTACAGGTGCCGTCTCCTCTTCTACCGGCCGCGCTTCTTTCAAAATCTTTTCA
Source organism: bacterium (assembly GCA_963640485.1). Taxonomy (GTDB): domain Bacteria; phylum Bacillota; class Negativicutes; order Veillonellales; family Dialisteraceae; genus Dialister. The sequence continues at coordinate 2,157 of CAVHZP010000261.1, forward strand.
TAGGCCGGGCGATTCTTCTCATAGAGTACCCTGGCTTCCAAAAAATTCTTCGGGATAGGACCCCGCAAACCATGCTTCCCGTCGGTCATCATATAGCGGAACCGCTCGTACTGGAGATTCATGCCATTCACATTGCGGAAGACCGCATCGATTTTCATGCCGCTCTTTTCTGCTCGAGCGCGAAGATCAGCAGACAGCTGCTTCAGTATCACATGACGGCGCGATGGATACATCTCTATTTTCAGATAAGCTTCCAGCAGCATAATTGACTCACCAATATCCCAAGGACGTTGATTTGCCATAGAAGATTCCCCCTCTTTTTCTTCCTTCTCTATTTCTGGGCACGCCAAAAGCCCTTCATCAGAAGACACGGACTCCGTCGAAGGGCTTTCAGGTGGTATAGCAGCAGGAGGATTTAATACTTTACCCCCCCTGCTCTCATCTTTTACTAATGCTTTGTTGCAGGTGCCGAAAAATAATGCGCGTACTGCTTGCGATAAAGAAGAAAATTTCCTCATATTTTCCCGCCTCCTTCGCATAATATCACTCCTATCATAACACGTTTGCCGGTGGATAGAAATAGACATGAGTCGATTTCTAATAATTTTTATGAGTAAATATGAAAGGATTATAGCAAAAGGAACCGTCAAGTAATGGCGCGGAGACTGGGAGAAGAAAAAATTTTGCGGTTTAGTGATTAGTAATCCGTGGTCAGTGATCAGGACATGATAATCATCTGAGGCACTAGGAGGATTTCCGCTATCAGGGAAATAGATTCCTTGACTTCGCTTAAAATGACGAGAGCCGGAAAAAAGTGGAAAATAGTGGATTTCTAAAATGATATGAAAAATTTTTTCTTATATTTTTTACTGCCTCTTTCGCATATAAAGAACAAAATTATATATTCGTGAATTCCCCATCCAGGCAAGCGATTCAACCAGTGGTATACAATGTAAAGTATAATTGACAATTCAGGATATATCTAGGGGCTTGCAAAAATATGGTATGGTGGTATAATGTATCGCCTTATATAAGCACAATATGTACCAGTAGTACATGACATTTAGAAAACTTTATGCATAGACAAGAAATACTATTTCATGTAGAATATAGCCATGAGGTTCAAGTGCGTGTGTGCACCAGTCTCTAGGCGGCGATTCCGATTCCAGATATCTTTAAGCGCTT
>CAVHZP010000262.1:0-3334 GCA_963640485.1 bacterium
TCCCCTATCCCCTATCCCTTATCCCTTATCCCTTATCCCCTATCCCTTATCCCTTTTAACAAAGAAAGTGTGATAACCATGCCATATTTCAATCTGGTCGCAGAGACCAATGAGAATACTGTAGTGTCTGCCTATGAGCCCGGCGAGCGGCGGGCGGAGAGTTACCAGAGCGAGGCGGAGCTGGAGGCGGATTTCATTCGGCTTCTGAAAGAGCAGGGCTATGAGTATCTTCCTATCCACACGGAGGCGGATCTCATTGCCAACCTGCGCCGCCAGATCGAGCGGCTGAATGATTTCCATTTCTCAGAGAGGGAGTGGGAGGATTTCTTTCATACGTATCTCGCCAATCCCAATGAATCCATCGAGGAGAAGACGCGGACGATCCAGGAGGACTATATCAAGGTGCTCCGGCGGGACACCGGGGAGTCGATGAATATCAAGCTCTTGGACAAGAAGAATATCCACGAGAATTTCCTCCAGGTGATCAATCAGTACGCGGTGCCCAAGGCGTCGGGGGCGCGGTATGACAATCGCTATGATGTGACGGTCCTGGTGAATGGGCTGCCCTTGGTGCATGTGGAGCTGAAGCGTCGGGGCGTGGCGATCCGCGAGGCGTTCCACCAGATCGACCGGTACCAGCGGGATTCGTTCTGGGCGGGGTCGGGGCTCTATGAGTATGTGCAGATCTTTGTGATTTCCAATGGCACCCACACGAAGTATTACTCCAATAGCACCCGCAAGAATGCGGAGAAGGAGCACCAGCGGAAGGGCTCGAGTCAGTCGAAGACCAGCAACAGTTTCGAATTTACGTCGTACTGGGCAGACGCGAACAACCATGTGATTTCCGACCTGGTGGATTTTGCGAAGACTTTCTTTGCCCGCCACACGCTGCTGTCGATCTTGACGAAGTATTGCATCTTCACGTCCGAGGGGCTTTTGATGGTCATGCGTCCGTACCAGATCACTGCCACGGAACGGATCTTGAATCGCATCGAGATTGCGACGAATTATAAGAAATATGGCACGGTGGAAGGCGGCGGCTACATCTGGCACACCACGGGCTCGGGGAAGACGCTGACTTCTTTCAAGACCGCGCGGCTGGCGACGAAGCTTCCCACCATCGATAAGGTGCTCTTCGTGGTGGACCGGAAGGACCTGGACTATCAGACCATGAAGGAGTATGACCGCTTCGAGAAGGGGGCGGCGAATTCGAATACTTCCACGGCGGTGTTGAAGAAGCAGCTGGAGGATCCGCAGGCGCGGATCATCATCACCACCATCCAGAAGCTTTCGACTTTCATCAAGAGGAATCCCGGCCACCCGGTCTATGACCGCCACGTGGTCATCATTTTCGATGAGTGTCACCGGAGCCAGTTCGGCGACATGCACAATGCCATTGTGAAGCATTTCAAGAAATATCATCTCTTCGGCTTCACCGGCACGCCGATTTTCGCGGAGAATGGCGGCGCTATTTCCAAAGCGCCCTATTTTACCACGGCGCAGACTTTCGGCGATAAGCTCCACACCTACACCATCGTGGACGCCATTCAGGATAAGAATGTGCTGCCGTTCCGGGTGGACTATATCCGCACCATGAAGGAAAAGGAGGACCTGGAGGAGGAAGAGGTCTACGGCATCGACCGCGAGAGCGCGTACATGGCGCCGGAGCGTATCCGTCTGGTGACGGATTATATTTTCCGCCATTTCAATCAGAAGACTTACCGCGGCGATAAGTCCTACGCTTTCTCGGCGCTGACGAATATCGCGGGCGTTGCTGCCGGCGCGAAGGAGGAGAAGAAGAAGACCCATCTCTCGGGCTTCAATTCCATTCTCGCCGTTGCCAGTGTGCCCATGGCGAAGTTGTACTATCAGGAATTTCAGAAGCAAATGGCGGAGGATCCGAAGAAGCGGCTGAAGGTGGCTACCATTTTCAGCTACGCGCCCAATGAAGCGGAGAGCGAGGAGAATAACGAGGACACCGCGGGCCTGGACGCGCCGTCTCGGGATTTCCTGGAAAGCGCCATCGGGGACTACAATGCCATGTTCCACACCAATTACGATACGTCAGCGGAGAAATTTCAGAATTATTACAAAGACGTGTCGCTCCGCATGAAGAATAAGGAGCTGGATCTGCTCATCGTGGTGAATATGTTCCTTACCGGCTTCGACGCCACCACGCTGAATACGCTGTGGGTGGATAAGAATCTCCGCATGCATGGACTCATTCAGGCATTCTCCCGGACGAACCGCATCTTGAATTCCATCAAGACCTTCGGTAACATCGTGTGCTTTAGAAATTTGCGCCAGGCGGTGGATACGGCGATTTCCTGCTTCGGTGACAAAGAGGCGGGCGGCGTGGTGCTGATCCGGAAATTTGCGGACTACTACTACGGCTACACCGATGAGAAGGGCCGCCACATGAAGGGCTATGTGGAAATGATCGAGGCGCTGCAAGAAAAATTCCCGCTGGGAAAGGAAATCGAAGGCGAGGAGAATCAGAAATATTTCCTCAATCTTTTCAGCGCCATCCTTCGCATGAGAAATCTCCTGCTCTCTTTCGATGAATTTCAGGGGCGGGAGGAACTGGCGGCGCGGGATTTCCAGGACTATAGCAGCCGGTACCAGGATGTGTGGGCTGGAATCAAGCCGAAGCCCGGCGAGAAGAAGAATATCACCGATGATGTGGTCTTTGAGCTCGAGCTGATTCGCCAGCTGGAAATCAATATCGACTACATTCTCATGCTGGTGAAGCAGTATCACGACTCTCACTGCCAGGATAAGGAAATCTATGTGACCATCCAGAAATCCATCGGCGCCTCGCCGGAGCTTCGCAGCAAGAAGGAGCTGATCAATGAATTCATCGCGTCCCTCGACCCCGGCAGTGATGTGGAAGCGGAATGGAGCGGCTTCGTGGCGGAGAAACGGCAGGAAGAGCTCGCCGCCATCATCGCGTCGGAAAAGCTGAAGGATCTGGAAACGAAGAAGTTCATGGAGAAAGCCTTCCGCGAAGGCGAAGTGAAGACCACCGGCACAGACATCGATAAGCTCATGCCGCCGATCTCCCGCTTCGGAAATAAAAACCGGGCGAACAAAAAGGAAGGCATCATAGAAAAGTTCCAGGCGTTCTTCGAAAAATTCTTCGGCATCGGCGGTCCCTCGTCCTTCACGGAAGAGCCCGCTCTCCTGGCGGCAGAGAAGCTGGAGACTTATGGGAGGAAGGGTTGATGGCTGGTGCCGCGCCCGCTGGTGCAAACATGTCGGTGTTGCTCCTAGCTGCTAGCTGCTGGCTGCTAGTCGGCTAGAGAAACAAAGAGGCAAGAGCAAAGTGCGTCCC
>CAVHZP010000263.1:0-3249 GCA_963640485.1 bacterium
AGGGATAGGGGATAAGGGATAGGGGATAAGGGATAAGGGATAGGGGATAAGGGATAGGGGATAAGGGACAAGGGATAAGGGACAAGGGATAAGGGATAGGGGACAAGGGATAGGGGATAAGGCTAGCGGTATCGCCATTAGCCTTCTTATGCTATGATTAGAGAAAATGTTCCAAACAAGGAGGAGTCATGAAGAAATATCTGAAAATGCCAATCGCCTTCGTCCTCATCGCCCTGGCCTTATCGGGCTGCGGGGTGAAGAATGTAAGCCAGAAGGCCACCGGAGAGAGTTATGTGGTCACTGATTCCACCGGCGCGGAAGTGACGATCCCCGGGAAGCCGAAGCGCATTTTGGGCGAGTCGGCGTCCATTGATACCATGCTTCTGGGGGTGGTGACAGCGGACCATTTGCTTGGCGTCACAGAAGCGGACCGGGACCCGGCGATTTCCTATATCGCCGGCGATGTGAAAGATATTTCCCTGACCATCCCATTGACCGGCCTCTCCATGGAAATCGTGACCCAAGCGCGGCCGGATCTCATCGTGGCCTCCACCTACACCGACGGAAATAAAATTCGCATGTACAAAGACCTGGGCATCCCGGTGGTGGTGATCGACGGGCCCAAGTCCATCGACCAGGTGAAGGCGGATGTGCGCATCATCGCCGCCGCTGTGGGCGAGAAGGAGCGGGGCGAGAATGTGGTGAAGGAAATGGACCGCCAGCTTCTGGAAATCGATGAGACGCTCGCCAAACGGACAGAGAAAAAGCCCGTGGTGTACCTGGTATCCCAGATGACCCGCTACGGCGGGCCGGGATCCATGTTCCACGAGCTTTTGACAAGGGCGCGTTTGGAGAATGCCATCGAGAAGGCCGGCGGCGCCAACGGCCAGGCCATCTCGCCGGAGCTCATCGTAAAGACCGATCCGGATTTGCTTTTCGTTTCCACCGACCGTACATCGGACATCACCGGCGCTTCGAAATACCGGGACGAGTTCCTGGCGAACCCCGCCATCGCCTCCATGCGGGCGGCCCGGCACGTCCGTCCGGTGGATGATCGCTACATCTACGCCGCCTCCCAGAATTGCGTTTACGCCATCAAAGCCATGGCCAACGCCGGGTATGGAGAGATTTTCGATATGAGCGGGGAAGGGCAGATACGGGGGTACTGACTAGGGGGGGATTGACGCTATCGGTTTAGTGATCAGTGATCAGTGATTAGTGATCAGGACGCGATTAACGACTTTTCCACATAGTGGGTCCAATATGTACGGATAGCAGGGAATGAGGCCTGATCACGGATACCCGACCACCGACTACGAAACCGATAGCGGTAAAATCTCCCTGTATGCATCAGCGAGAAACGTGCCCTGATTACTGACCACTGATTACTGATTACCCTAAATCGATAGCGGTACAATCTCCCTGTATGCATCAGCGAGAAATGCGCCCTGACTACTGATCACTGATCACTGATCACTAACCACTAAACCGATAGCGGCACTCCCCCTTATTTCCTGTAGCTCATCCGCTCCCGCGCTATCTTCTCCGCGGTCCGGGCGTCTTCGCCTTCATTCGGGTGGGCTTCTTCGTCCATTTCATACTGCCACATGCGGGTGGGGACGAGTTCGCCTTGTTCGTTGCTGGTGTAGCGGACGGACTTGGGCATGGTCTTCACGGTGGAGAGGGGGCTGGTGAAGCCGCGGCCGACCACGTCGGTGGTGTTCATGATGAAGAGGAAGGCGTGGGGGTCGATGGCGGCCACGTAGTGACGAAGCCTGGTGACCTGCGTCAGGTCTACGATAGCAAAGATGATGCGCTTATCCATGCCGGAGAAAGCGCCCTGACCATAGAGAAGCGTAGCGCCATGATGGATATTTCTCAAAATGGCGTCTGCGATTTCACGCGGCTTGTCGGAAACGATGAAAGCCGCTTTTCGTTGTGCAAAACCGATGACCAGACGGCTGGATACGGTGGCATTGATGTACATGGCGATGAGGGTGCAGATGGCGGGCTCCATGGTGAACATCCACGCCGACGAAATGACGATGAGGAAATTCAGCGCAAAGACTACGTAGCCGATTTCCAGGCCGAAATATTTTTTGAGAATCGCGCCGATCACATCGAGGCCCCCGGTGTTGCTGTTGTAACGGTAGAGGATCCCCATGCCGACGCCAAGGATCACGCCGCCGGCGATGGCGGAGACCAGGGGACTGTGGATGGTGTTATAGATGGAGAGCCCGCTGGTGAGGTCGATGAAGACCGAGCAAAGCGCGGTCCCGAGAATCGTGACCACTGTGTAAAGTTTTCCCATGAATTTCAGGGACAGGAGCAGGATTGGGATGTTGAAAAGGAAATTCGCTACGCCGATGGGAAATCCGCTCACATAGTGGAGCACCATGGCGATACCTGTGAGGCCGCCGGAGAGAAATTGCTGGGGCACGTAAAACATATTGATCCCCACGGCGTACAGAAATGTACCGAGCATGGTGACCAGTATCATAAAGGCTGCATGCCAAATCGGATGGGGCGAACGGAAATCAGTGTTGGGATTCATGGAAGGTCCTTTCGTGTGGTAAGGGATAGGATAAGGGATAAGGCGCGTTTTCCGCTATCGGTTTTGTAGTCGGTGGTCAGTAGTCGGTAGTCGGTGGTCAGTAGTCGGTTCGTGCGCACCTGCTTTCTCACTACCGCTTTCCGTTTACCGTATGACCGTTTACTGACGTGCTGGGTGATAGCGGGAAATGGAGGGGTTCCCTTATGCCCCTGCTTTCTTTCGAATTGCCTCATTATAGCATACGCAGGGAAAAATCCTATTGAGACTTTGGCATAGCGGGACGTGAGGAAAGGTAAAGCGGGCGTATGTAGTTAGGGAAACGCTGATTAAATCGAAGATTCAGAAATCATAAGAATTTTTATTCATAGCTTCGTCAAGAAAATCCTTAAATAGCTCGCTATTCGCGGATTTCCTTTCCTCGCTCTGAATAAAAATTCAAGAATGATTTCTGAAAACGATTTAATCAGTGTTTCCCTAGTAGTCGGTTCGCGTTTGACCGCTTTGTCATGGCTCCTGGCTATGACGAAGCAGGTAAGGCGTCCTCCATTTTCCTAGACTCCTGCTTTCTCTGTAATCTTCCCGGCCTATTTCCCGTAAAATCTATAGTGAAACTTATAGGGAAACACTGATTAAGTCGCTATTCATCTGACTTTCTGGCCCGATGGCGCAATACTTCGTCGGGATTTCCCTTTCAT
>CAVHZP010000263.1:3267-3332 GCA_963640485.1 bacterium
CTCCTCGTCTTGCACCATTGGGCTGGTCAGAAATTCAGATGGCGATTTAATCAGCGTTTCCCTAG
>CAVHZP010000264.1:0-3304 GCA_963640485.1 bacterium
CGCCATTGGGCCAGAAAGTCAGATGAAAAGCGATTTAATCAGTGTTTCCCTAGCCCTTCATCGCCCTTCTCGATTTCTCGAACGCCACACAGAAAATCACCACGATGGCGGCGAGGTAGAGGAGGAAGCCGCCGAGGATGTCCACCATTTCCAGAAGAGACGCGCCGCGGAGGATGATGTCTCGCACGAAATTAAATTCCCAAGTCAGCGGGAAGATGTGGGAAAACCACACCACCCAGGGTTCGTAGAGAGAAATCGGTGCCGTGGCGCCGCCCAATATGAAGCCGCCGGGGATGAGGAGAATCATGCGGCTATTGGCGATGCCGGGATTCGCGGCGGTCCAGCCAAAAAGGAGAGAGAGTAATCCCAAGGCGGGCAGATACAGGAGCTGGGTCAGGAAGAAGGAAATCATATTTCCTGCGAAAACCATATTTCCCAAAAGGCGAAGGATCGCCATGCCCACGAAGAACGCCACCAGGAGGCAACCCATATAGGGAAGCAGCTTCACCGCCAGGAGGAATGGATTTCCCGACCGCAACAGCGGCTCCCACTCATGGGTCATCTTCAGCCGCGGCACCATGCCGATGGTGGCGAAGGTGAAGAACATGGACGAGAAGAAGAAGAGAAAGCCCTGCACTTCGCCGCTGGACGAGGAACCCGACGGATTGAAGAGCACGCGCTCCGAGAGGGAGAAGCTGCCGCCGGACGCGCCGCTCGCCTGTGCCGCCACCGCGTTCTCGATGCCGATGATGGTATTCAGCTCGCTGCGGATGTCCGCGTCGAGAGCCGTATTGGTATTGTCCACGAAGAGACCGATGTTGCCGCCGGAGCCGGAGTAGGCATTCTTCTCCATGTCTTTCGGAAATACGATAACCGCGAAGGACTGGTCCTGATACAAAAAGGTTTCCGGATTTTCCGGCGTGTAAATGATGTGCTTCACCTTCATGGACGGCGACGAATCAATTTTCTGCGCCATTTCCAGGCTGTACTTGGAGTGGTCCAGGTCGATGATGGACACCGGCACTTCTCGGGCGATGTTATTTCCCAAAAGGAGCGACAGTACCACGGTGGTCAGAATCGCCACCATGAGGCACACCTTCTCGTAAGGCATGCCGCGGCCGGAGAATAAAAATTCAATTTCACTTTTTAGTGAATTCATTTTTCGTTACCTCGATGGTCATACCCGGGATCACCTGCTCCACCCGCTCTGTGTACACCCGCACCTGGAAGGACGTGAGATCCGCCGAGCTTTTTTCGCGAGACATTTTGAGATCCGCAAAGTCCGCTGCCTTAGCGATGAGCCGCACGGTCCCCGGCACTTTCTTCTCGCCTGCCACCGTATGGCCCACCAGCGCATCGCCTTCCTTCAGATTTCCCAGCTCCTCTTCAGAGAGATAAATATCGTAGTAGGTGCGGTCGCTTTCCAGGAGAATCACCGGGGAATTGGGCGAAACCATTTCGCCTTCCTTGGCGATGACTTTCAGAATCTTCCCGTCCTCCGGCGCACGAAGAACCAGGCGGCCTTTATTCACCTTCAGCTCTTTCAGCGCCACTTCCAGCTGCTTCTTCTGCTGCACCAGGCTCGCCAGCGTATTCTTCTGATTCTCCACCTGGGCTCTCTGGTTCTCGATGGCCGGGAGCACCAGGCTGTCCGTGTCGTCCGCATGGGCCGCGCCGCCTAAGAGCTGGTTCAGCCCATTCACCGCAGACGCCGCGCTGGCCCGCGCCACTTCCATGGCATTCCGATACGAATCCAATTCCTTCTGAGAAATCGCACCTTCCGACGCCAACTTTTCCATGCGCTGGAAATCGGCGAGCCGCGTCTCGTAAGTGGAGCGGGCAGAGTCTACCACTGCCTTCTGGGCATCGATCTGGCGGAAGGTCTGGATCTCTGCGGTGTCCGCCTGGGCAAATCCGATATCAATGGTGCGCCCCTGCCCCGCGATCTGGGCTTCCAGCTGCGCGATCTGCGCCTCCGTCTTTTCGATAGAAAGGTCCATGTCCGTGGCATCAATCACCATGAGCACGTCCCCCTTCTTCACGCGGTCTCCTTCCTTCACCGCCTCTTTGACGAGCCGGCCGCCGACGGAGTCAAAGGCCACCTTCACCTGCTCCGCCGTCAGGATGCCGTCCTTCCGCTCCTTCGCCTGCGCCACCGGGTCATAGCCCTTGTACAGCAACAGCACACCGGAAATCACCAAAAGCGCGACAAAGAGCATCGCCACTTTCATGGGTTTACTTTTCATATTCATGTTCTCTCTCCTTTAATTAGCAAGCTAACTATATGGGCGCACGGCACGCTTCCCTGCTTGCGCGTTTACGATGATACCGCTTTCGGTTTAGTAGTCGGTGGTCAGTGGTCGGTAGTCGGGGCGCATTTAGCGGTTTGCTCATTCTCGATGATACCGCTAATTTAGTAGTCAGTAATCAGTGGTCGGTAGTCAGGGCGCATTTGCCGATAATTCTCAATGTGAGATGTTTCCTTAAATCATGATGGAATTGTCGCAAATGAGGAAAGAAGTCAAATGCGCCCCGACTACTGACTACTGATTACTGACTACAACCCACCATCTCACGCGTTCGCCGCCGGTTCCAGCTGCCTCCAACCCCTGACTACTGATCACTAATTACTGATTACTAAACCTCTAGCCCTAAAACGCCCTACTCCACCATCTTCGCCAGGAGCCGTACCAATTCCTTTTGCTCCTCCTCCGACAGTCTGCCGATGAGTTTGGAAATATGGAGATACAGCTCCGGCAAGACCAGGGCGAGGAGTTCTTTTCCTTTTTCTGTGAGGAGCACTTTCTTTCCTCGCTTGTCCTCTTCGTCCGGCACGGTGTACACCAGCTGGTCCCGCTCCATGCGGACAATCATATTGGAAATCGTCGCCTTCGACACACCCACCTTCGCCGCCAGGAGTGAGGGAATGATCCCCTCCGCTGCATTGCGAAGGACAATGAGTACCCGAAGCTTCCCCTCAGACACATCGTATTTCCTTTTCACCGGGTCGGAAATATCATTTCGCACATGGTCCGCTGCCTTCATGATCCGCAGCATGGTCACCACTTCCATAGGGTGAATCCCCGGAAGAACAGACGCCTGCTTTTCCAATTCCTCGATGGTTGGAATCAAAAATACCTCGTTCATCGCTCCCCTCCTTATTTTGATTAGCTGACTAATTATATATCTTGAGAATAGGTTTGTCAAAGAAAAGGGAAAAGGGATAAGGCGCACTTGGCTGCTTTCTCGTCATAGCCGTAAACCGTTTACCTTGTCACCGTTATCCGAGCTTGCTTTCCCTCAT
>CAVHZP010000265.1:0-3281 GCA_963640485.1 bacterium
GGCATGCTAGCGATTAATATACTATGTTACGCTCACCTTACGTGAGTCGCCCCTTCTCTAAGAGGCGACTCGCGTAAGGCATGCGTAACAATGGCACACTTACCTGCTGGCGGGGAAGCCAACCCCCGCCCTTCGGGCCCTCCCCCCTTCCAAAGGAAGGGGGTTAAATAATAGTAGATGGCCCTCCCCTTTCCAAGGGAAGGGGGTTAGAGTAAAGAAGCATCACCCGCCCTGCGGGCACCCTCTTCATAGAAGAGGGCTTATGGCGGAGAGGCGCTAGCGGCTTATGTGCCGGAATACTTATTCATCACTTCGCGGATGCGGGCTCTTCTGGCCTCGGCTTCTGCGGTGGACATCTGATTTTTCGTATCTTCTGCGGAAGAAACTTTTTTGTCTTTCTTGGATTTCTTCTTTTCTGCTACTTTGAGATTGTCTTTGTGATTTTGATAATCTTCTTCAGAAAGCGGGACGAGGAAGTCTGCGCCTTTCTCATCTTTCACTTTCAGGAGATATGATTTCTCTTTCGGCGGTTCTTTCTCTTCGAGAATCACCGTGTCCTCTTCATTCGGTTTATCACCCCAGATGTCCCGCTCTTCTTTGTCATTTCCTTCTTCTACCGGATAGGAAGCGTACACATCTTCGCGGTTTCTGGCCATGCGTTCAGAAAATTCATAGCTCTTCTTGAACTGCTGGCTCATAGGCGTCGGGGTGCTGTCGGATACGACGGTCGGAGTGATGAGAATCATGAGCTCCCGGTTGTCGCGGGTGGTAGAGGTGTGGCGGAAGAACTGGCCGATGATGGGGATGTCACCCAAGAGCGGAATCTTGGAGACGGTCTTGGAGTCTTCGGAGTTCAGGAGGCCGCCGATGGCCATGGTCATGCCGGAGTGGACATTGACCACTGCGTCGGCTTCGCGGGATGCGATACCCGGCACTTCAAAGGAGTCGATCTTCACGCCGTGGCTGTAGTCCAGGGTGGACACTTCTGCGTGAACCTTGGAGGTGATTTTATTTTCAGAATCTACCTTCGGCTCGATATTGAGCTTGATACCATATTCTTTGTATTCGATGGTCACATCGCCGTCCTCAGAAATCGGAATCGGGATACGGCCGCCGATCAAAATATTCGCCGTCTCGCCGCTCATGGTGGTGATAGAGGGACGGGAAAGGATGCGGGCTTTGCCATTATTGATGAGGGCCTGCAAGGTGGCATTGACGGAGGAAATATGATTTCCCAGCCATCCACCGCTGCCGCGATTGGTTTTGAAATCTTCGCCGCCATAGAAGAGGCCGGCGGTGCCTACGCTGATGCCGCTGTCTCCGCTAGAGGAATCACCGGGGGTGGCAGACCAATACTGGATACCCAGGTTCTTGCTGTCTTTCGCGCTGATTTCAATGATCTGCGCTTCCAGGCGAATCTGGCTGGGGTGCGCCATCTCGAGGAGGTCCACTACGCTGCTGCTTTCGCCGGAGCCGCCTTCACCCAGGTAGAGCTGCGCCATTTTCACGGCGGTGTCATGCTCGTACTGGTTCTCCACGGTGCCGCGGAGGAGGACTTTGCCATTCATCATCTGCACCGATACACCAGGGTAGCCGATGGCAGATTTGATGGCGCTGGCCATGCCCTGGTCGTCGCCGGACACGTAGACATTGTACTCCAGCCGTCCTTTGTTGGACCACACGATGAGAGAGGTGCTGCCGGCCTTCTTGCCCACCAGGAGGTAATCTCCCGAGGAGAGGAGCTGCACATCGGCGATAGCCGGATTTCCTACGGCCATGCGGGTGATGCCCGGCGCTTCCATGTATTTCGATTCGTTCAAAGACACCTGCACCGGCTGGGCTGCCCACGCGGAGCCGCCGAGCATGCAAGCGGCCAGGAGGAGTCCGATTTGTTTCTTCATGTACTTCATCTTAATTCCCCCTGCTTACACTGGTACCACGAATGACTTCAATGCCGGTATTGGCCGGTGTGCTATAAACGGAAACGGCTGGCGTCCCCTGCGGCGGCGGCGCGCTGTATGTAGGCGTTGCCTTCGGCATGGGGATCACATAGTAGGCCACCGAGTCGGTATCGCCTTTCTGATCCGCCGGACGGAGCAGGAGCTGGAGCTGACCGATCTGCATGGAGGCGGTGAGCTTCGCTGCGTCATATGGCGAGAGGGCCACGGTCGCTACCGACGGCGTGCCGGTATTGACAGGCTGGCTATTGATCTTCTTCGCGTCTTCGCCATCTTTCTTTTCTTCATTCTTTGGCGCCTGAGGAGCCATGCTGGTCTTATTGATGGCCAGGAGCAATACATCTTTCAGGAGCATCTTCGAAGTGACTCTGTCTTCATTGGACGTGCTGCCGATGAGGAGGATGTCCACTTTGTCACCGGGCTTTGCGAAGCCGGCCACGCCGGTGATGTCATTGACACTGAAGGAAACAGCGCGCATGCCTTTCGGGATGAGCCCTTTGAATCCTGCTGCGCCGCTGGCGTCCAGCTTTCTGGCGGTGATGATGTCGCCAGCCAGGATGGTGACGCCGGCAGGTTTGCCGACCACCAGTTTCTTATCGGTCAGCGCGCCCTGTGGCACCAGACTGTCGGGCACCAGGGTGGCGTGAAGCATGTCTTCTGTAATCACCGTATGCGCCGGGATGTCGCTGGCCGCTTCGATGACCGCTTTCCCTTCCGGCTTCGGCGCTTCTTCCTTCTTCTCGCCTACCAGCGCAGACAAGAAACTATAAAGAAGGATAAAAATCATAAGCGCCAAAAAAGCGCAGATCAGGATCAGCTTGCGCGGCGACATTTTCCCTGCTGCGTCAGATAATTTTTCGGATAATCTCATCTAGATTCCCCCATTCCTTGGCTCCGTATCCCCCACATTCCCCATGGGAGTCCGGCACCTCTATGCCTATCCCTTATACGGACATTGTACATTTTTGTTTCATTCTATCATAAAAGGCGGGGGGATTCCATGGCTTTTTATGTTTATTTAAAAATAAAATGGGACTCACGCGGAGCGCGGCCAGGGATAAGGGATAGGGGATAAGGGATAAGGGATAAGGCCGCATTTGACGCTTAGCGCGAAATGCGTAATGCCTTCTTCTCTGAAGAAGGTGGCCGTTAGGCCGGATGATGGAAATGCAGTAGTGGAAGTGCCTGCACTTTGCTGACAGCCATCACCCGCCCTACGGGCACCCTCTTCTAGGAAGAGGGCTTGCATAAGACCGCAACCAGACGCGCCTTATTCCTTATTCCTTATTCCTTATTCCTTATTCCTTATTCCTTATTCCTTAT
>CAVHZP010000266.1:0-3268 GCA_963640485.1 bacterium
GCTATATGTCTCCCGCCCCCTGACCACCGACCACCGACTACAAAACCACCAGCAGAAAAACGAAAAAACCTCACCACCTACCCCCATCCCATCCATTCATGGTATAATAGAGCGTATTATGGAGGAACTATATATGAATGAAACCAACCTGACCCCAGAGACACTCTCCCTGCCCTTAGCAGCCATGAGAGACATCGTCGTTTACCCGAAAATGACCATCAGTATAGATATAGGCAGAGCCGAATCTGCCGCTGCCGTGCGCCAGGCCATGAAAGCAGACCGCTACCTCATCCTCGCCCTGCAGAAAGACCCCAAAGACGAAAACCCCGGCGTCGACGCCCTCTATGACCTCGGCACCGTCGTCAAAGTCAGCCAGATGCTCCAGCTCCCCGGCGGCATGATCCGCATCCTCGTCGAAGGCGTTTCCCGCGTGAAAATCCTCTCATCTGCCATGGACGACACCTACATCACCGCCCAGATTACCGACGCCGAAGAAATCCACGCCACCGAAACCGAAAGAGAAGAAGCCTACCGGCGCACACTCCTCTCCCGTTTCTTTGACTGGCTCAGAAACACCAAACAAGGCCTGCCCAACGACCAACTCGAACAACTCCGCGCCATTGAAGACGCCGGCGAAACCGCCGACTTCATCGCCGCCCAACTCATGATGCCCCCGGCCAAACGCCAGGAAATCCTCGCCGAACTCGACATCATCAAACGCCTCGGCATCGTCCTCGAACTCGTCCACAAAGAAATCGCCGTCGGCCGCCTCGAAACCGAAATCGACAAAGAAGTCCGCAAAAAAATGGACAAAGAACAACAAGACTACTACCTGCGACAGAAACTCAGAACCATCCAGGAAAAACTCGGCGACACCAAAGACCAGGAAAAAGAAGCCGACATGTACAGAGAAAAACTCGCAGAAAGCGGCATCCCCGAAGAATACAAAGAAAAAATCCAGAAAGAAATCGACCACCTCGCCGCCATGCCACCCATGATGGCAGAAACCGCCGTAGCCAGAAACTACCTCGACTGGGTCTTCGATTTGCCATGGACCAAAGAAAGCGAAGACCTCCTCGACCTCGCCCACGCCAAAGAAATCCTCGACGAAGACCACTACGGCCTCACCAAAATCAAAGAACGCATCCTCGAATACCTCGCCGTCCGCGTCCTCGCCCCCGAAGCCAAAGCACCCATCATCTGCTTCGTAGGACCACCCGGCGTCGGCAAGACATCCCTCGCCCAATCCATCGCCCGCTCCATGGGACGCGAATTCGCCCGCATCGCCTTGGGCGGCGTCCACGACGAAGCCGAAATCCGTGGCCACCGCCGCACCTACATCGCCGCCATGCCCGGCCGATTCATCGAAGCCATCAACCAGGCCAAAACAAAGAACCCCCTGATCCTCCTCGATGAAATCGACAAAGTCAGCTCCGACTTCCGCGGCGACCCAGCCTCCGCTCTCCTTGAAGCCCTCGACCCCGAACAAAACAAAGCCTTTCACGACAACTATATCGACATCCCCTTCGATTTCTCCAAAGTCTTCTTCCTCGCCACAGCGAACTCCGTTTCCACCATCCCTGCAGCCCTCTTAGACCGCATGGAACTCATCGAACTCACCGGCTACACCGAAGAAGAAAAACTTGAAATCGCCAAGAAATACCTCGTCCCACGGCAGAAAGAAAGAAACGGCCTCAAAGCCAAAGACGCAAACTTCACCCCCGCCCTCCTGAAACGCATCATCCGGAGCTACACCAGAGAAGCCGGCGTCAGAAACCTCGAACGCACCATCGGCGCCCTCTGCCGCAAAGTCGGCAAGAAAATCGTCCTCAAAGACGACACCCTGCCCACCTTGAGTGCCAAAACCATTGAGAAATACCTGGGACCCATCAAATTCCTCCCTGCCTCCGAAGAACACCACGACACCGTAGGTAGAGTCAACGGCCTCGCCTGGACAGCCGTAGGCGGCGAAGTCCTCGACACCGAAGCCGTCACCATCAAAGGCAAAGGCAACCTCATCCTCACCGGCCAACTCGGCGACGTCATGAAAGAATCCGCCGAAACCGCCTACACCTACATCCGTAGCCGCGCCAAAGACCTCGGCCTCGCAGAAGACTTCTACGAAACCTTAGACACCCACATCCACCTCCCCGAAGGCGCCGTCCCCAAAGACGGCCCCTCCGCCGGCATCACCATGGCCACCGCCCTCGCCAGCGCCTACACCGGCCGCAAAGTCAGAGGCGACACCGCCATGACAGGAGAAATCACCCTCACCGGCGAAGTCCTCCCCATCGGCGGCCTCAAAGAAAAAGTCCTCGCCGCCCACCAGGTAGGCATCAAACAAATCCTCATCCCCGAAAAAAACAAACGGGACCTCGAAGAAATCCCCAAATCCGTCCGCGAAAGCCTCTCCTTCGTCTGCGTCAGAAACGTAGAAGAAGTGCTCGCACACGCGCTTGTTTAGTAGTCGGCAATTAGTAATCAGTAGTCAGGGGAATGGAGGCAGTTGGCGGGTATCAGACTTGCAAGAGCTAGTGGTTTAGTAATCGGTAATCAGTAATCAGTAGTCAGGACGCATTTAGCTGCTCAGCCAAATCGGCCATGACTACGGATCACTGATTACTAATTCACCAACTCTCGCGTAGGTCGTTATCGCTAACTGCCTCCAGCTCCTGATCACTGACCACTGATCACTGATTACTAATTCACCAACTCTCGCGTAGGTCGTTATCGCTAACTGCCTCCAACTCCTGATTACTAATTTGAAGAAAGGCAATGCCATGGAAAGCTACAAAGACTTGGCTATTTACCAAGGTAGCCGAAATCTTAATCAAATCATATATCGATTAAGTGGCACATTTCCGATTACGGAAAGATATGCCTTAGCAGACCAAATGCGAAGAGCCTCTATCTCTATCACGTCGAATATTGCAGAAGGCTATGGGCAAGGAAGTCTGCGAAATAGACTGCGTTTCTTGTATATGGCAAGAGGCTCGCTGTATGAAGTAGAAGCACAATTACTGGTGGCAACTGATTTAGGTTTTATTAGAGCATCAGACACCCAATATGTAATGGACCTGGTTACCCAAATGGCAAAGATGCTTAATGGACTAATTCGCTATAATGCCGAGAGAATTAAGTCAGACGACGCACTGGGAATAAGAGAATCAGTAGAAGCGTATGGAAAGGCTGAATTGCTGGAATCCGAAATCCCGGGAGTGTCAAATATTTTGTGTAAATTTTTTCTGACCCGACTAAAAGAAATTAG
>CAVHZP010000267.1:0-3246 GCA_963640485.1 bacterium
AAAAGATTTTAGCGATTTTTCATAAAGCCATTCCTTAACTTAACAGCATTGCCCCAGAGGGGGGACTGGCCTACGGCCTCACATGGGTATGTAATGCGCTTTGTACTAGGAAAACCATACAACCGCCCTTCGGGCGAGGGAAACAAGCAAACCGGCCTTCGGCCGGGGAAAAGATGCCTCGCTTCGCTCGGAAATGCACCCCTTTGGTCCCCTTACGGGGCCCACCTTCCCCCCGGTGGGGGGACTGGCCTACGGCCTAACATTGGTATGTAATGCGCTTTGTACTAGGAAAACCATACAACCGCCCTTCGGGCCCTCCCCCTTCCAAAGGAAGGGGGGAAAAATGCAAAATAAAAAAGCACTCCGGGTGGAGTGCTTTTTGTTTCTTTATCATCAGTGCATGCAGTCGGTGAAGTTTTTGATGATGACGATGGGGGTTTTCTGGTTGTCGTTGCCGAAGGGGTTATCGATCAAGATCTTGGCGATCTGTTTGGGATCGATGCCTTGGCTTTTGCCTAGGACGGCGGAGCGTTTGAGGTCGTTCACGTCGGCGATGACGGCTCCGTAGGCGCCGGTGGCTTTTTTGATTTTCTCACAGACGTTGTCGGTGTCGGCGGGGCCGTAGACGAGGCATTTGTCGAAGGGCGGCATAGTGCCGGTAACGTCGTCGATAAGGGAGGCCTGGCGGCAGCGGGCGTAGAAGACGCCGCTCTTGCCGAAGACTTTAGCTACAGCGCCGATGAGGAAGGAGAAGAGCATATTCCATTTCCCTTCTTCGTCCATGGCGGCTTGCATGCCGTAGATGCTGGCCATGGAGCCGGCGGCGGGAACGAAGCGGTTCATGAGGCGGGCCTGCCAGCAGACGTTCAGTTCTTCGGGGCGGACGTAGCGATTCTGGGTGATGGCTACGACGGATTCGGCGGTGCAGACGATGTCGTGGTCGGTGATTTTATCGCCGGCATACTCTACGATGGCGTCCACGATGTTGTCGTGGTGGGTGAGGATGCGGGTGGGAATGGGGAGGAGTTCGAGTTCTGCCATTTATCTCACCTCCGTTTTGTATTCATAGAGCGCATTGCGCAGTTCTTCTCTGGTCATGACGACGCGGGTCTTGGCATAGTAGTAGTCGCTTCTGGCAACGACCTGGTAAATCACGTCCATGCCCATTTCGGGGAAGGTTTCCAGGTCGCGAAGGATGCTGCCGCTCTTGCTTTTGATTTCCAGGGTAATGAGGAATTTCTTGGTCTTGCCGGGTTCGAGGATGAATGCCTGCCAGTAGTCATCGTGGCGGGGTACGTCGAAATCGGTGAGGTGGGCGGTAACGGTGGCTTCATCGTACTGCTCAAAGGGCAGGTAGATGCGGACGAAGGCGTCCATGATGGTGCCGAGCTGTTTGCCTACGTTCTTGATGGGAATGGTGTAGGACAGGGTGACGGATTGGGTATCCATGGATTCCACGCGGATGGGTGTCCGCTTGGATTTCATCATTTTCAAGACGCAGTCGCCTTTGATGATGGCGATGGCCCAGTAGGCGATGAAGCCTAGACATACCAGCAACACCAGGGCGGCCAGTATTTTAGCAATGAGGATCATTTCTTTCTCTCCTTTTGTGTTTTAGTGATCAGTATTCAGTAGTCAGTGGTCAGGGCGCATTTGGGGCTAGCGTCAAATGCGCCCTGACTACTGACC
This sequence comes from bacterium, assembly GCA_963640485.1. Lineage (GTDB taxonomy): Bacteria > Bacillota > Negativicutes > Veillonellales > Dialisteraceae > Dialister. Next base: position 1,690 of record CAVHZP010000267.1, read on the forward strand.
ACCAATTACTGATCACTAAATCTCCAACGTTAAAACTTCGCCAATTCCACTTTCACATCCCCAAAGATATCCTTTACCAGGGGGCTGGAATTTTCCAGGCCTTCGGTGAAATAGAAAATCTTCTCCACGTCTTCGCCGGCGAGGGCGTCTTTTTCTCTAAGGATTTCCATGCCGGTTTCCACGGTGGGGAGGGCGGGGTCGAGGAAGCGGACGTTTGGCAGGATTTTTTTGAAAATATCTGCGATGAGTGGATAGTGGGTGCAGGACCAGATGGCGGTGTCTATATTTCCTGCGCCGTAGTCTTTCACCGCTTTTTCGAGGAGGGCAGTGATGGTCGCCTCCCCTGCTCCCTGCTCGATGGCGGCGGCGAGGCCGTCACAGGGGACTTCCACGAAGTCCAGGCCCGGGTATTTCTCCGCGAAATATGCCTTGTGGGCGTGGGTCTTGATGGTGGCGGGGGTGGCGAAGACGGCGAAGCGCTTCGCGTCAGCGGGCACTTTCACGTCCATGCTCATCTTCACCACCGGCACGTCGCCGGCAAAGAAAGTTTCGGGCACATTAAAGGAAATGGTGTTGCAGGCGATGAGGATCATTTTCACCTGTTTCTTCAAAAGGAAATCTTTGATGGCGAAGGAGAAATCGATGATTTCCTCTTTCGTCCTTTCGCCGTAGGGATTTCTTTTCGTGTCTCCCAGAAATACGATGCCTTCTTGCGGATAAGCGGCTTTCAGTGCTTTGGCCACGGTGAGGCCGCCGATGCCGGAGTCCATGACGCCGATGGGTCTATTGTCCATTATTCTCTATCTCCCTCTGAGAGCCTGGCGAGAGCGTCAATCTTTTCCCGGGGCAGCCGCGCGATGCGACCGGTCTTCATGTCGGTGTAGGTATTCACGGTGTGGCCGGTGGTGAGGACTTCGCCGGTGGCTTCCCGCACCACTTCGTAGTCGAAATCCAGACGCACGCGGTTCACTTTGCGCAGATAGGTCTTCACCAACAGATTGTCATCGTAGCAGGCGGATTTCAAATATTTCACGCTGACTTCTACGATGGGAAATACGATGCCTTCGTCCATGAGCTCATTCAAATCCAGCCCGCCGGCGCGAAGGTACTCCACCCGCGCTTCCTCGAAGTATTTGAGGTAATTCGCATGGTGCACCACCTTCATGCCGTCGGTCTCGTAAAATGTGACTCTTCTTTTATACGTAAACATAATAGCCTCCATTTTTTTGCACGATGCTATTATAGCACAGTCACCAGGGATAAGGGATAGGGGATAAGGGATAAGGGCGCATTTAACGCTAGTGGTTTAGGAATATGGAGTAAGGGATTGGGGATAAGGCTCATTTAACTGTTCTTCTACTTCTCCCCTGCTCCGCCAGTGGTAAACGGAAAGCATCTTCCTTTTTCTCGCCTACTGGCGATAGCAGCAAGCAAGTCCTTATCCCTTATCCCTTATCCCTTATCCCTTATCCCTTATCCCTTATCCCCTATCCCTTATCCCTTATCCCTTATCCCTTATCCCTTATCCCTTATCCCTTATCCCCTATCCCTTATCCC
>CAVHZP010000268.1:0-3219 GCA_963640485.1 bacterium
AAACCGAACAACCGCCCTACGGGCGAGGGAAACCAAACAACCTCGCTGCGCTCGAAAAAACAGAACAAACCGCCCTGCGGGCGAGGAAAAACCAAACAACCGGCCTACGGCTGAGGAAGTAAGCTTCGTTACGTTCGAAAAATCACAATCCGTTTATGATCCTAGCCTTCCATCTGGCGAGCGGCGGGAGGTTTTGTAGGGAGGCTTTGCGGGCTTCGGTGATGAGGCGCTGGATTTCTTTTTTCTCTTCCTCTGTCAGCGGCGCGCTGGAGAATTTGGATTGTACCAAGAGATCCAGGATGGTAGCAAAGCCGGCGAGCCGGGGGTCATTCTTGTAGGCTTCGGCGCGGGCGGTGTAGCTGCCTGTGAGCGGGTGGCCGGACCAGGTGGAGAGGTGGCGGGCGTAGGTGAGGAGGCGGTGGAAGTTTTTCTCGTCTCTTATGTCAGCGGCGAGGAGGCGGGGGATGGCGGTGCAGCGCCAGGTGAGGGCGAGGGCGGCAAGCAGCAGGGGGATTCCCCAGAGGAGAAGGGCAGTGGAGAATGTCGCGGTCTCGGCGGGCAGTGGTTGTGGCTGCGGGCTTTGCTGTGGTTGCTGCTGCGGGCTTTGCTGTGGTTGCTGCTGCGGGCTTGGTGGTGGATTTCCTTTGGGCTGCTGGTTCTGATTTCCTTGCTGCGCATTTGGATTTCCCTGCTGCTCATTCGGATTTCCTGCGGGATTCTGTGGCGCCGGTGCATCGGGAGCGCCGGTGTTATTTTTTTCTTTCTCGGCGGGATTGGGGAAGGGATTTTCACCGCCGCCTTGTCCGGGGGTCATTTCCACGGGGCGCCAGCCGAGGCCGTCTACGTAGACTTCGGCCCAGGCGTGGGCGTGGTGGTCATTTATGGCGAAGCTGTGGACGCCAGCGGAAAGGAGCGGGGCGCTATTGATTTCCTCTTCGCTCACCGAGAGGCCCACGGCGTAGCGGGCGGGGATGCCGGCGCTGCGAAGGAGCATCACGGCAGCCGAGGCGAAGGAGGTGCAGTAGCCTTGCTTGCTTTCGGTGAGGAAGTGGGTGATGAAGTCTTTCCCTGCCGGCGTCTTGCCGGGGGTCTTGGTATAGTGGTAGTTGGTTTCGAGGAAATGATAGATTTCTTCGATGCGCGCCCGTTTCTCGGCGAAGGTCGCCGCGGGCTGCAGGGGATGGAGGGCGGCGATGGTGTCCTTCACGTCATCGGGGACGGTGAGGTAGTGGTCGTAGACGAAGCGGCGATAGCGGCGTTCGCCTTCGATGTAGGTGCGGTAGTAGGGGCCTGCGATAGTTTCGCGGCTCAGCATGGAGAGCAGGGCGCCGGCGGGGAGTTGCCACAGATCGGTGGAGTAGGCTTTGCCCTCGGTGGACGTGGGCGAGCGGTCGTAGCGGAAGAAGTTGCCACCGAAGTCGGCGTCGTAGGGGAGGAGGAAGAAGTGGCTCTTCTCGTACTGGGCGGCGAGGGTGAAGGGGGCTTTGTAGGCGCTGACGCTCTCCTGGTCGGTGTAGTTCAGGAGGAGCTGGGAAATACGGGGATTTCTGGCGATGACTTCCATGAGCCAGGCGCCCTGGTCGTACCATTCGCCCTGGTTCTTGGCGAATAGATTTCCTGTGTCCTCATAGGCGGAGTCGGGGAGGTCTTTCCACTGGTTTCCTTCATAGACGCCGCCGCTCCAGCTGCGGAGGTAGAGGGGCGAGGAAATCGGGGTGGTCTCGATGTCGGCGATGACGCGGCCGGTGTAGCGGACGCCATTCGTGCGGCCTAAGGTCTGGCGTCCGGCGGCGCCTTTTAGGATGCCGGTGTAGCCATTGCCGGCGTGGAAAATGGGATCGTAGGGGTCTGTGGCGGTGAGGATTTTTTCCTGTGCGGTGGCGAGAACGTTTGGCTGCTCATAGCGGCTCTCGGGGATGATGACAAGAAGGAGAAGTCCCAGGAGCAGAGAAATCCCAAAGACCGGAAGCTCCGGCGTGCCGATGCCTTTGGAGCGGAAGGAAACGGGAATGGTCAGGAGGTAAGCGGCAGAGACCACGGCGGCTATGGCGGGGATGGTGACGCCGAAGTAAAAGGTGAGGAGCAGCAGGAAGAGGGAAACCACGCCGCTGACGCCGCGGGCGAAGAGGGAGAAGCTGCCGGCGGTGAAGAACCAGGAAAGCAGCAGCGCTATATATAAGGTAAAAGGAAATGGCGATGCGCCGGATGGGACGGTGGGGGCCGTCATGTCCAGGTCATAGGGTTCTTTCAGGATTTCTACCAGCGACGCGAAGACGGAGAGGCCGCTGGAAATAAAAATGTCGCGGAAAAGAAGCGGCGCGGCCAGGAGAAGAACCAGCGCCAGGGGTAGAAACTTCGCGGCGATGCTCTTTTTCAGGAGGAGGGACAGGGCGAGGACGGTGAGGGCGGTGATGGCGCTCCAGAGAAGGGGCGCGCTGCTCAGGCATGAGAAAAGCCCGTAGGCGGCGCCGAAGGCGCCAAAGGCGGAGAGGAGGGGGAAGAAGAGTTTTTCTTTCATCGCTGACCTCCTAAGGCATGGAAAATAGCCGCGCGGCCTGCGAGGGCGGCTCTCGGATTTCCTTCTTGGGCGCACCAAAGGACGGCGGCGCGGGATGCAGGGGCGTCCTCATGGCCGGTGATGTAGCAAATGGGGAGAGGCGGAAGGCTGGCGTCTTTGAGCGCCGGCGCGCCGCCGCAGGTGAGGAAGGCGCGGGTGATTTCTTCCCAGTCCTCTTCGTTTTCGACAGAGGAAAGAATGGGGATGCCTTTGTCATTCACCCAGGCGAAATGGAAGGGAAGGCGGGATGCAGCAAGAGCGCGGCCGGCGCTGTAGAGGGCATCGCACACGGTGTCGCGGAGCGTCTCGCCCGCTTCGTAGTCGGCGGCGAGAATGAGCCGCGCGCTTCCGGCGGGATCTCTCTCGCGGACGTAGACGTCTTCTTTGCGGGCGGTGACTTTCCAGTTGATGAGCCGGGGGTTGTCACCCATTTTGTAAGGCGTGGCGCCGAAATATTCCTTCTCTTCCGGTGTGGAGAGGGAGAGGAGCGCGCGGAGCGTGGCGTCACGATTGCCGATGACTTGGGGCATCACAAGAAGCGTCTGCCCTTTGATGGGGAGACGGAAATGGAAGAGGCCAAAGGGATCGCGGAAAGAAATCTCGCCATCGCCCAAGGCCAGGCGGCCGCAGTGGGCGGCGTCTTTGGCGAAATAGAAACGGAT
>CAVHZP010000269.1:0-3204 GCA_963640485.1 bacterium
GAGCGAAGCCCTTGGATCCATTGGGCACCAGCCCGAAGCATACTCGCTGTCGCTTGCTCTGACGTCTAGCCTGATCGTCTCTAATGCCGCATGCCCCCAATTTAAAAACTCGCGCCGCTTTCCCATTTGATGCGGCGCACCTTCACTCCACTCTTCACTCTCCACACTCCACTCTCGAAGCCAGCGCCCCGAGCACCTCTTCCAGCCTCCCGCTATTCCCCACGATCACATCCGCCGCCGCGCGGTAAAGCGCGATGCGTTCCTCGTAGAGCGTGAACACCTTTGCCGGCCCATCAGCCAGGAGCGGCCGCGTGCCCACCTCCACATCGCCGGCGATATCCTCGGGGCTCCGGTCGATGAAATAAATTTTCCCGCTCCGCTTCAGATTTCTTATATTTCCTTCCCGCTTCACCACGCCGCCGCCGGTAGCGATGACCAGCCCCTCCATTTCCGAAAGCGCCTTCACCGTCCGCTCCTCAGCATCCCGGAAACAATCCTCACTCACCGCGAAAAGCTCCGGGATCGTCTTTCCCTCCCGTTCCTCCAGATACACATCAGCGTCCACGAAAGTCCGCCCCAACCTCTCCGCCAGCATCCGTCCCAGCGTCGTCTTCCCGCAACCGGGCATACCGATCAAAATAATATTCTCCATATCCTGCTCTCCTTCCAGCTTTTGTTTATCAGTATAGCATATCGGATGAAGGAGAGAGCTGGTGGTTTAGGGATAAGGGACAAGGGATAAGGGATAAGGCGCATTTACCGCAATATGCCCCCCCTTCCTCTGGACGGGGGAGGGCCCGAAGGGCGGGGGTTGGCTGCGCCAAGCCCTCTTCCCTGAGTGGCAATTCTATTAAGTTAAGGGATTTCCTGCTGCAGCTTAAAGCAGAATGTTACACTGGCGTAAGGGCGTAGAACCTTGGGAAGGGGCTACTTCTTGATGCCAGCGTAACATAATGATTCTGGCTGCTGGTATTTAAAATTCTTAACTGAACCCTGAACCTCGAACCTGGAACCGTTTTCCGGGAACGCCAGAACCATCACTATGTATGCCCAGCGATAAGTACGCCTTATCCCTTATCCCTTATCCCTTATCCCTTATCCCTTATCCCTTATTCCCTTCTCCCGCTCCCCGTGATATAATAGACAAAGCGACTTTGAACGGCTTTTTATTTTTGACATAGATTTCAAAAATACTTTACAACTGAATAGGAGGTTCCAAGAATCTTGGCAAAAGCTAAATTGCAAATCATTCCCTTAGGAGGCCTGGGGGAAATCGGAAAGAACATGACTGTATTCCGTTACGGCGACGAAATTATCGTAATCGATGCAGGCATGGCATTTCCGGAAGAAGACATGCTCGGGATCGACATCGTCATCCCCGACTTCAGCTACCTGATCGAACACAAGGATGAAATCAAAGCCATCCTCATCACTCACGGACACGAAGACCACATCGGCTCCCTGTCCTACCTGCTCCGCGAAGTGCAGGCCCCCGTCTACGCGACCCGCCTCACCTGCGGCCTCATCGAAGGCAAACTCAAAGAAGCCCACATCACAAACGCTACCCTAAACGTAGTGAAACCCGGCGACGAATTCAAGACCGGATTCTTCAAATTCGGCTTCTTCCACGTCTGCCACTCCATCCCCGACTCCTGCGGCATCTACATGCGCACCCCCGTCGGCACCATCGTACACACCGGCGACTTCAAATTCGACCACTCCCCCGTGGACGGCGAACTCACCGACATGTACAAACTCGCGGAACTCGGCCACAAAGGCGTCCTCGCCCTCCTCGCCGACTCCACCAACGCCCAGAACCCGGGCTACACCCCATCTGAAGCCATCGTGGCGAAATCCCTCGTCAGCGCCTACCAGGACGCCAAAGGACGCATCATCCTCGCCACCTTCGCATCCAACGTCTCCCGCATCCAGATGGCCATCGACGCAGCAGTCGCTCAAAAAAGAAAAGTCTGCGTCTTCGGCCGTTCCATGGTCAATGTAGTCAACATCGCCCAGGAATTAGGCTATCTGAAAGCCCCGGAAGGCACATTCATCGAACCCGACGAACTCAACCGCTACCGTGACGACCGCCTCCTCATCCTCACCACAGGAAGCCAAGGCGAACCCATGGCCGGCCTCTCCCGCATGGCAGACGGCAGCCACCGCCAGGTACAAATCCACGCCGGCGACACCGTCATCATCTCCGCCTCCCCCATCCCCGGAAACGAAACCAGCGTAGGCCGCACCATCGACAGCCTCATGCGCCTCGGCGCCCACGTCGTATCCAGCGCCACCACCCGCGTCCACGTCTCCGGCCACGGCTCCCAGGAAGACCTGAAAACCATGCTCTCCCTCGTGAAACCGAAATACTTCATCCCCGTCCACGGCGAACACCGCATGCTCATCAGCCACGCAGAACTCGCCATGAGCCTCGGCGTAGAGAAACAAAACATCATGATCGGCGAAAACGGCACCCAATTCGAATTCACCAGCCGCACCGCCAAAATCAGCCAGCAGCGCGTACAAGCCGGCCCCGTCTTCGTCGACGGCCTAGGCGTAGGTGACGTAGGAAATATCGTCATCCGCGACCGCCAGCAACTCGCCCAGGACGGCGTAGTCATCGTCGTCATCGCCCTCGAAAAAGGCAGCAACCAGGTCCTCGCCGGCCCCGACATCGTCTCCCGCGGCTTCGTCTACGTCAGAGACAGCGAAGCCCTCCTCACAGAAGCCAGAGAACGCGTAGAAAACGTCCTCTCCCGCTGCGAAGCCGGCAACGTCTCCGAATGGAACGCCATCAAAACCCAAGTCAGAGACACCCTCGGCAAATACTTCTTCGACCGCACCAAACGCCGTCCCATGATCCTTACCATCATCCAAGAAGTGAAATAAGAAATAAAAACTCCCCCTGCGAAATGCGGGGGGAGTTTTTTTGCGTCCAAGCCCTCTTCCCTGAAGAGGGTGCCCGAAGGGCGGGTGATGCGGGGCTCGTAGTCAGCAATCGGCCCACCTTCCGCTATTCTACCCCCTTCCTCTGGAAGGGGGAGGGCCCGCCTCTCACTACTCTAACCCCCTTCCTCTGGAAGGGGGAGGGCCCGAAGGGCGGGGGTTGGCATCTCGGCCAAAGGCTGGTTTGCTTGTTTTCCTCGCCCACAGGGCGGTTGTTCGGTTTACAGTCCCCCCTCCGGGGGGATAGGTGGGACCCGT
>CAVHZP010000270.1:0-3199 GCA_963640485.1 bacterium
TGGCCTACGGCCTAACACTGGTATACTATGCACTACCGTCATCCTGCGCAACGTGAGGCTTGATTTCCGCTATCGGTTTAATAATCAGTGGTCAGGACGCATTTGGCAGTTGGCGAAGGCTTTTCGGATTTCCTCTATCGCTTTTGTAGTCGATGTCGGCTGTATTTTTATTAGAATATGGTTTATAATAAAGCAATATATGTATCCACCACCTCCACGAGGTGCGCGAGCCCCCGCTTCAGAGAAGAGGGCTTGTCGTGAAGCCAACCCCCGCCCTTCGGGCCCTCCCCCTTCCAGAGGAAGGGGGTTGTATAGCGGTAAACACGCCTTATCCCTTATCCCTTATCCCCTATCCCATTTCCCCCTATCCCTTATCCCACCCCACTGGAGAGATCATGACACAGATTTCTTACCCCTCTTTTTTCCACCGGCCGCCGTTGATGGCGCGAATCCGGGAGGCGCTGGCGCGGCCGCTGCTTTTTGTGGTGGCGCCCATCGGCTACGGAAAGACGATGACTATGCGCGAGGCTTTGCCGGCGCAGGCGTCCTGGCAGACGCTGATGAGTGATTCGTCATCGCTTTTCTGGGAGAAGGTAGGGGCTTTTTTGCGTCCGTTTTCAGAAGCGCTGGCGGATCGGATGGCGGAGATGGGGATGCCGTCGTCGGAGATGGAGCTGGATGGGATTCTCTCGTATTTCGATACGCTTTCTTTCGGGGAGCCCACGTATCTCGTGCTGGATGATTGCCATGTGTTGAAGGATCCGATGGCGTGGCGGTTCGTGGAGCTTTTGGCGCGGCAGCAGTTGAAGAATCTCCACGTGGTTTTGCTTTCGAGAAATCGTCTGCCTTTGGCGCTGGAGGATTTGCTATTGAAGGGGCTGGCGGCGGAAATCGGGAGCCGGGAGCTTTCTTTCTCGGCGGAGGATATCCTGGGCTTTTTCCGGCAGAGCGGGCTCAAGATTTCTACGGACGATAGCCAACTGCTTTTCGATGCCACTGATGGATGGATCAGTGCGGTGTATCTCTACGCGCTGAGCTATATTTCCTATGTGCGGCACAAGGAGAGTGTGAAGGAGAAGGGGCAATTCTCGGATTTCTTCGAAAATTATGAAAATGAACCGATGTACCGGTTGCTGGAGGAGACGGTGTATCGCACGTGCTCGGAGGATGAGAAGAAGCTCCTGGTGGCTCTGTGCGGCTTCGATGGGTTCACGCTGGATGCGGTGGATTTCATCATGGAGCGGGTGCCCGGTGTGCAGGCGCCGCCGCGGCAGGTTTTGAAAAATCTTTTGAATTCCAATAGTTTCCTCCGCCGGAATGCGCTGGAGAATCGCTATGAGGTCCACCCGGTGCTTCTCCGGTTCCTCCGGAAGCGTCTGTCTTTGCAGCCGCAGAAGGTGCAGGACTTCGCCTATGATTTGCGGGGCGACTGGTATATCCATGTGGGTGAGCCGCTGACGGCGGTGCGCTGGTATCTGGCGGGCCATCGCTATGAGAAGCTTCTCAATCTTTTCGTGACGCAGCAGGAAATCTTCAATCATTTCGAGCAGAAGGATCTTCTGATCCGCTGTTTCACTGAGTGCCCGGAGGCGGTGAAGCGGCGGCATCTCCTGGCTTGCCTTTTGTGCGCCAAGTCTTTCCTTCTCTTCAGCGAGCCGTCGCTTTTCAAGCGAACTCTCTTCGAGGTGCAGGCCATCGTGAATGACCTGGCGCCGGGGATGGAGAAGAATTGGGCGCAAGGGGAATTGGAAATCCTGCTCTCTTTCACTTGCTTTGCGGATCTTCCGGAAATGTATGACCACCTGATGCGGGCTACCTTCCTCATGGGCGGCAAGCCGTCGCGGGTGGTGGACCGGTATTTCCCCTTCGGCTTCGGTGCCAATGCGCTCTTGACGCTGGTGTACAATGAACCGGGTTCGCTGTCGGAAATCAAGCAGACTTTCTCGGAAATCATGCCGGTCTATATGACGCTAGTGCCCGGCGGTGGTGATGGGGCGGTGGAAATGCTCTCGGCGGAAGCGGCTTACTGTCAGGGCGACTGGAATGCCAGCTACGACCTGGTTCATGAGGCCATGGATAAGGCCATGGAGTCGGGGCAGAAGGCGGTGGCTCTCATGGGCTACCACCTGCTCTTGCAGTTGGCGCTGATTCACGGGGACTACCGGGAGTATGAGCTGGTGCAGAAGGAACTCCACCGGGCGGTGCAATCGGCGGAGCGACGGGAACTTCGCCAGTCGGCACAGATCACGCTGGCCGGCGGCCTTCTCCTCAGTAAAGGAAATCTCTCGCAGCTCCCGGAGTGGCTCCTTCATGGCCGTTTCTACAGCGAGGAACTGCTGCCGCCGGTGTGCCTGTGCGCTTTCATGCGTTACGCCCGGGTGCTCATGGAGCAGGAGTCCTACTCCATCTTCCTCTCTTTCTACCGGGATATGGAAAATCTCCATCGCCGCTACCCCAGCAGCCTCATGATGATTTACGCTGACATATACCGCGCCGCGGCCCTCTCGGCACTGGGAGACCAGGAGGAGGCGGAAGAAGCCATCGCCGCTGCTCTCAAGCGGGCGCAGCCGGACCGGCTCTATGTCCCTTTCATGCAGAATCTGAAATATCTGGAAAAGCTCCTGCCCTTCCTTCACAGGAAGAATCCGGATTTCATAGAGACCGTGGAAACTCTATGGGCCAATTTCGAGCGCGGCACCCACGCCCTCGCCCCGGCTCTCACGCTCTCCAATCTTTTCACAGACCGGGAGAACCAGATCATCACTTACCTGAAGCGGGGCTATACGAATAAGCAAATCGCCGCCGAACTTTTCATCGCAGAAATCACCGTGAAGAAAAATATGGCTCGCATCGCAGAGAAATTGAATGTCAAAGGCCGCATGAACATCCTCCGCGCCCTCTCGGAAAATGAGAGACGGGGCGAGGGGCGGTAAGGTGTGCTTCACGCTAGTGGGTTAGTAGTCAGTAGTTAGTAGTCAGTAGTCAGGGCGCGTTTGACGAAGCAGTCCAACGTGCCAAGCCCTCTTCTCTGAAGAGGGTGCCCGTAGGGCGGGTGATGCTATTAAGTTAAGAAATTTATGCATAGCGATAGCATAAATTTGTTATGCAAGCCTTACGTGAGTAGACCCTTGGAGAAGGGTCGCCCGATAGCGCCGGATAGAAATGCGCCGAAGGTGCATACTCAGCAGTAGCCCAAAGC
>CAVHZP010000271.1:0-3197 GCA_963640485.1 bacterium
GTTATTATAAATCCTACGGGGGATTTGTCAACGGGTTTTTAGGGATAAGGGATAAGGGATAAGGCGGGCTAGAGCTGCTCCCGCCAGTGCATACATATCGATGCAGCTCCTAGCTGCTGGCTGCTGGCTGCTAGTCGGCCAGTGCCCAAGCTCAGCCCAAACGCTATACTTATAGCCCACGCACTTGGCGGTTTGCAAAATATTTTTTGCTGCCCTTAAACGCGGAACGCACTTTGTACTTCAGTGATATATGCCTCTAGCCGGCTAGTAGCTAGAAGCCAGCAGCTAGAAGCCTCAGCGACATGTACGCACTAGCCATTCCACCACCTACTCCCTAAAGATCCACTCCGTCACCTTTCTCCCTGCCAGGAGCGCGAGGCCGTTGAGCCAGAGGTCTGAGAGCACGGGGAAGACGGAGAGGTAGGACGGGTCGAAGTAGGCGCGCCAGGAGGCGTCGCCGGGGAGGTTCACGGAAATCACGAAGGGAATGTAAAGAAGCATGAGCCAGAAAATCCCGCCAAAGGCTGCCATGGTGAGGCGCTTTCCTTTATTTCCTTCCTGCGCACCAAAAACGTAGGTGCCGAAAGTCACCATGCCCAGCGCGATTTTTCCATAAAAAATGTAGCTGAATATTTCCAAAAGGAAAAGGCTCGCTGTGAAAGGGTCCAGGCGCATGCCATTTCCATAGTACAGCCCCAGAAATGCAAGGATCGCCACGCCGGGGATGACGCCGGTGAAGAAAGAAGTGCCCGCCCAGAGTTTATAGAACTCCTTCTTCTCTCCCAGCTTTTCATAGACCCGGCAAAGGGCGTAGTCCAGTACCACGGTGATAGCCACCAGGAGAAGCAGCACGCAGAAAACCAAAAGGGAAATGGGCACCGGGTTCGCCTTGAATGCGCCATTGATGATGGGCAGGTAACTCCAGAAAACCACCATCTGCAGGATCACCAGGGCAATCCACACGGGTCCATGAACCGCCGCGCGCCAGGCGCCCCACTCGCTGCCATAGCCCTTCTGCTGCACCAGGAAAAAGACCAGCGGCACCAGAAGCCCGGCGCCCCAATACACCGCCAGCCCCAGAGCCATCGCCTGAGACGTGTGCACCAGAAATCCGCCGATGCCCCAGGGCACCACCACCGCCATCAGCCAAAGCAGCTGATGGATAAAATTTCTATCTTTGATTAGATTCATGTTTGTTCACCTCGTGAGTACTATTGTAACAGGCTTTGCCCTTTCCCGCTATTGGTTTTGTAGTCGGTGGTCGGTGGTCGGTAGTCAGGGCGCTTTTAATTTGTAGTGAGAGCTTTGCCGTTTTCCGCGACGTTATTCTTGCTATGTTGCATTAGCCGTACATGAGTCGCCCCTTGGAGAAGGGGCCGCCCAATAGGGCGGGATGGAATGCGCCAAAGGCGCATAATGAACAGTAGCGGGAAGCATGCCAAATTATACGAAAAATCATGCATGATATCGCTAGTGTTAAATGTGCCTCTAACGAGTCACTCCATCCTCCGCTATCGCGCGCCCCTTCTCCAAGGGGCTACTCCCGTAGGGCTTGTTTAACAATAGAGCCTTTTTCGTTAGCATGATAGATCCGAGGACTTCGCTCAGGATGACGGTAGAGGGGACGGCGAAAGAGTCAGCCGCCATTCGCAGCGATAGCAAAAAACGAGAAAACTCTCGCTGCAAGCCAAATGCGTCCCGACTACCGACTACTGACTACCGACTACAAGTCATACAAAAAGAGCCGCGAGACCTAGCGTCTCGCGGCTCTTTGATTTCTTATCTCTTCTTCCCCTTCTTCGGTGCGTCTTCTTTCTTGCGCTTCTGTCTCATGTTCTTGCCTTTATGTCCCAAAGCTTTGTGTTCTTTCTTTTTGGTAGGCTTATACATGCCGGGGGTGACGACTTTCTTTTTCGGTTTGCCGGCTCTGACGCGGCGGACCTGGCCTTTTTCGTCGTAGCGGGTGATGGTTTCTTCGATGGATTTTTCCAGTTTGCGGAGAATGAAACCATCTTCCGGGGTGGCGTAGGTGATGGCGATGCCTTTGGTGCCGGCTCTGCCGGTGCGGCCGATGCGGTGAACGTAGTATTCCAGATTTCTCGGAATGCCATAGTTGAAGACGTGGGTAATGCCTTCCACGTCGAGGCCGCGGGCGGCGATGTCGGATGCCACGAGGACCTGGATGCGGGCCTTTTCAAATTCGCGGATGACCTGGTTTCTCTGGCTCTGGCTCATGTCGCCGTGAATTTCATCGACGATGAAATCGGTTTCTTCCTGAAGCTTGCCTGCGATTTCGTGGGCTTCTTCGCGGGTGTTGCAGAAAACCACCGCCATGTAAGGATTCATTTCGGTCAGGTGGCGCACCAGGAGTTTGAATTTGTGAGGCGCTGTGGTTTCATAGACTCTCTGGTCCACGGTGGAGGCGGTGGCTTTCTCTGCCACGTCCAGGTACACCGGATGGTGCATGTATTTCCGGGCGAGGCGCTTGGCTTCGTCGGGCATGGTGGCGGAGAAGAGCAGGAGCTGGCGCTTCTTCGGGGTCTCGTCGATCAAGGCTTCGATGTCTTCGCGGAAACCGTTGGCCAGCATCTGGTCTGCTTCGTCGAGAATGACGGTCTTCACGTTGGAAAGGTCCAGGCTCTTTCTGCGGATGTGGTCCAGCAGGCGGCCGGGGGTGCCGATGATGATGTGGGGATCCCGCTTCAGTTTCTGCAGCTGGTTCTCGATGGTGCGACCGCCGATGATGTCAGCAGCGTCTACGCCCACTTCGATGGCCAGGGGCCGCAGTACGTCGAAAACCTGCTTCGCCAGTTCACGGGTCGGTGTCATCACCAGCACCTGGGTCATGTTTTTATCGGTGTCTACGCGCTGCACCACCGGCAGCAGGTAGGCCAGTGTCTTGCCTGTGCCAGTCTGGGAACGGCCGATCAGGTCTTTTCCTTTGAATGCGGCAGGGATGGCGGTCTGCTGAATCGGCGTCGGGGTCTTGATGCCCTGGGTCTTCAAAAGTTTCGTCAGCGTCTCATTCACGCCAAGTGCTGCAAATGCGTTCATATGTCCTCCTAATGTAAGTGGGTTATGGGGTAAGTGGTTTAGTAATCAGTGGTCAGTAATTAGTAATCGGTAATTAGTGGTCGGTAGTCGGTATGGCCAGTGCTACAGGGTCTCTGAAGGCAAAGTGCGTCCCGCTATAAGCG
>CAVHZP010000272.1:0-3182 GCA_963640485.1 bacterium
AGGAATTTCCCGCGCATACCGAAGTATGAAAGGGAAATCCCGACGAAGTATTGCACCATTGGGCCAGAAAGTCAGATGAAAAGCGATTTAATCAGTGTTTCCCAAGAGTCAAATGCTCCGCATTAAAAAACAGCATCCGCCATCGCGAATGCTGCTTTTGATTTTCTCTTACAATCCCAGCGCCCTCTCCCATTTCGCTTTGTAGTCTGCGAATTTTTTCAGGGCCTCGGATTCTGTATTTCCTTTGAGGGAGTAATAAATTTTAATTTTCGGTTCAGTGCCACTGGGACGGACGGCCATCCAGCCGCCTTCTTTGAGGGCGTATTTCAGTACATTTTCCTTCGGAAGGTCGCCGACGCCGGTGGCAAAGTCGGTGACAGAGGAAATATCGGAAATGATTTCCGCTGCGTCCACCTGCCGGAGTTTTTCCATGATGCCTTTGATTTTTGCCAGGCCTTCCATGCCTTTCAGCGTGTAGGACGTGGTCTTGTCATAGTAGAAACCATAGGTTTCGTAAAGGTCATGAAGCACATCGGAGAGGGTCTTGCCCTCTTTCTTGAAATACGCCGCCATTTCGGCGATCACCATGGCGGAGACCACGGCGTCTTTGTCCTGAGCGTGAGTGCCGGTGAGGTAGCCGTAGCTTTCCTCATAGCCCAGAAGGAAAGCGTGAGCGGGGTCGTTTTCCCAGGCGGAAATCTTTTCGCCGATGTATTTGAAGCCAGTCAGGGTTTCCACCACTTGCACAGAGAAGCTTCTCGCGATTTCAGCGCCCAATTCCCCGGTCACCACAGTCTTTACCATGGTGGACGCCGGTGTGAGCGTTTCCTTGCGAGTGAGGCAGAGGAAATAGGTGAGCAGCGCGCCCATCTGATTTCCGGAAATCAACGTGAAGCCTTCCCCGTTTCTCACGGCGCAGCCCACACGGTCGCTATCGGGATCGGTGCCGATGACCAGGTCCGCCCCTGCTTCTTTCGCCAGCGCGATGCCCATAGAGAGTGCGTCTTCGTTCTCCGGATTCGGCGCCGACACTGTGGGAAAATGGCCGTCCGGCTGTTCCTGCTCCTTCACCACGTGCACGTCCGTGAAGCCCGCCTTCACCAGCGCTTTCTGCACCGGCACCGCGCCGCTGCCGTGAATGGGCGTGTAAACGATGGAGAGCGGCGGCGGATTTCCTTTGAAATAGGATTCCTTATATATAGTGTCGATAAATAAGTCCACCAGGTCCTGGTCCAGCCAGGTGAGGAGGTCCGCATTTCCTTTCGCGTCGATGGCAGAGAGGTCCGTCACCGCTTCTACGTAGGACGTGAGCACGTCGGCGTCGCGCGGCACCAGCTGGCCACCATTTGGCCCATAAACTTTGTAGCCATTGTACTCCGACGGATTGTGGCTCGCCGTCACCACCACACCGGCCATAGCGCCGAAGTGCTTCACCGCGAAGGAAAGCACGGGAATCGGCTCCAGCTCTTTGAAAAGACGCACCGGAATCCCCACCGCCGTGAGCACGTCCGCTGCCTGTTTGGCGAAATCGGCGGAATGGAGTCGGGAGTCGTAAGCGATCACCACGCCTTTTTCGAGTTCCGTCGGGTAGGTGTCTTTCAAATACGCCGCCAACCCCGCCGTCGCCTTCGCCACGGTGTAACGATTCATGCGGTTCGTCCCCGCCCCCATGATGCCACGAAGCCCGGCGGTGCCGAATTCCAAATCCTGGTAGAAACGGTCTTCGATTTCTTTTTCGTCGGACAGAGCCAATAATTCTTTCTTCGTATCTTCATCGGCCCAGGAGAGCCAGCTTTCGTAAGTTTCTTTGTAAGTCATAGTATGCACCCTTTGGTAATTAGTAATTAGTAGTCGGTGGTCGGTAGTCGGTTCGCATTTATCTGCTTCTTCCACTTTGCCTTCTTTCTTAAAGAAGGTAGCCGCCAGGCCGGATGATGTCTACCACCCATGTATTTCTTACAGTATATCACAGCTCATGAGTCAAAGAATTTAAAATTGTAAGAAATCACAGGAAATGGGTTTCCGAAGTTGAACAAATTGTTTCGTTGTTGTATACTTGAGAAAATATGTTTTATGTTAGGGAACCGTGGTCAGAATGCATTTGCCGCAGAAGTCAAATGCGTCCTGACTACCGACTACTGACCACCGACTACTAAATCCGTTGCGTTTTCCCTTGGAGTCTCCCATGCAAGAATTTCTGATTGCCAATTACCCCTACCTTTGCGGTGCCTTCCTCGTCATCGGCGCCATTCTTTCTTATGGGAAGAAGAAATTCCCCTTCGCCGGGCTTCTCTGTCTCTACGGGATTCTCTTTTTCAGCCTCTTCTCGTTCCTCCAGGTGCTTCACAAAGATACCATAGCGCCCTTCTGCTTCACTGGGGTTATGCTGGTGGATTTGTTGCTTTGGAACGAAGCATGACGAAGGCGTGCTTTGCGCCGGGGAATTAGTAATCAGTGATCAGTAGTCAGTGATCAGGGCGCAGCACACGATTTTCTCATCTGCGATGCTACCGGGAAGTGATACAATCAGCACAAAAAAGCGGAACCGTAAGGCTCCGCTTTTTTGTGCTGATCGAGAAATGGATTTTTACCTCACAATATCATCGAAAATGAGAAAGACGTGTGTTGCATCCTGACCACTGACTACTGATTACTGATTACTAGGCCTCCAGCAGGCGTGGCACTATCTCCCCTCCTTTCGCAAGAACGTTTCGAACGCCAGAAGTCGCTCTGTCAGCCTCGCGTCCAGGAAATGGAGCGCCCGGTCCCGCAGATCTTTGGGCACGCCGTAGTAGGCCTCGGCCATGGTGCCGGTGATAGCGGCCAGGGTGTCGCTATCGCCGCCGACGGAAATGGCATTTCTGATGGCGTCTTCGAAATCCGTGGATTCCAGGAAAGCTTCGATGGCCTGAGGCACGGTGTTCTGGCAAGTTTCATTAAATTCATAGATGTCCCGGATTTCGTCCAGTGTGAAATCCAGCTTGTAATAGTTTTCTTCCACCATGCGCCGGATTTCCGAGAGCGGCGCGCCCTGACTGGCGAGGAACGCCGCCGTCACCGTGGCCTCAGCGCCTTTGAGCCCTTCAGTATGGTTGTGGCTCACTGCCGTCACCATGTGGGCAAGCTGCTTCGCCTCTTCCAGCGTAGACGCTGCCTCCCAGCAAGCACTGACCCGCATGGCC
>CAVHZP010000273.1:0-3175 GCA_963640485.1 bacterium
TGGCATCACCCGCCTTACGGGTCCCTCCTCATAGGAGAGGGCGTGTCGTGATTGGCGCAGCAATTAAATGCGTCCTTATCCCCTATCCCCTATCCCTTATCCCTTATCCCTTTCTCTCCTTGCCCCCTCGCTATAAAAAGTATATAATAATACATTGTAAATCCAGAAATGCGACTCTCGTATTTCTTCTATAGAAAGGCAAATCATCGTGAAAAGAAATCAGCATACCATCCAGAAATCGGTGAGCTACAAGGGCAATGGGCTGCACTCCGGCATGCCGGTGACCATGACCATGCATCCGGCAGAAGCGGGGACGGGCATTGTGTTCCGCCGCACGGATCTCGCCGGCGCACCGGAAGTACCGGCGAAGAGCTGCTACATCACCAACACCCTGCGCGCTACCACGTTGGAAAAAGGCGAAGCGAAAGTGTTCACCGTAGAGCACGTGCTCTCGGGGCTCTTTGCGCTACAGATCGACAACTGCATCATCGAGATGGATTCCCCTGAGCCGCCGGTGGGCGACGGATCCTCGAAGACTTTCGTGGACATGGTCCTGGAAGCCGGCATTTCCGAGCAGGAAGAAACCATCGACATTCTCACGCTGGATCACAGCGTAGCCGTTTACGAAGGGGACAACAAATTCGTGGCCGCACTTCCTTATGACGGCCTTCGCGTCACCTTCACCTCCATCAATTCCCACCCGCTCCTGGGCTGTCAGACCGTGGACGTGGTAATTGATCAGGAGAACTACCGCAAAGAAATTTCCCCGGCCCGCACCATCGGCTTCACCTGGGAGCTGGAAGCCATGCAGAAAATGGGTCTCGCCAAAGGCGGCACTTTGGAAAACGCCGTGGTGTACTCCGAAGACAAATGTCTCTCGAAGCTTCGTTTCCCTGACGAACTGGTGCGCCACAAAATCCTGGACGTCCTGGGCGACATCTCCCTGGTGGGCCCGCTTCACGCCCACATCATCGCCGTCCTCGGCAGCCACAAGCTGAATGCAGAGCTCTCCGCTAAGCTGGAAGCATTGAAGAAATAAGAAAACAGGGATAAGGGATAGGGGATAAGGGATAAGGGATAAGGCGCATTTGACTGCTGAGTCAATACGCTAAGCCCTCTTCTCTGAAGAGGGTGCCCGCAGGGCGGGTGATGCCTGCTTCCTCACTACCGTGAGCCGTTTACCGTATAACCGTTGACCGATCCACTTGCTGATAGCGAGAGATGGAGTCGTTCACGGTAAGTCGTAATCATTCCATTTCTCGTTATCGTAACCACGTTCGGGTTACGGTCATACGGTAAACGGAGAACGGTAGTGGGGAAGCAGGAAGACGCACTATACCCTGAACCTCGAGCCTTGAACCCTGAACCTTGAACCTATTGTGTAAGGAGGAAATAACAATGGAACTCAATGTAGAAGAAATTATGGAAATCCTGCCGCATCGCTATCCGATGCTTTTGGTGGACAAGATCACCGAACTCGTTCCCCTGGACTACGCCATCGGCGTGAAGTGTGTCACCATGAATGAACCCTTCTTCCAGGGCCATTTCCCGGGCCATCCTGTCATGCCCGGCGCTCTCATTTGCGAAGCCATGGCACAGGTCGGCGGCGTGGCGCTGCAGTACCCGGAAGAAAATAGAGGACTCATCCCTATGTTCACCGGCATGGACCACGTCCGTTTCCGCTCCCCGGTACTGCCGGGAGACCAGATGGTCACCAAAGCAGTGATTAAGAAAATCATCGGCCGCATGGGCAAAGTGCATTGCGAATGCACCGTCGACGGCGTGCACAAGGCAGAAGCCGATTTCCTTTTCTACCTCATGGATCCGACCCAGCAGGAAGAAAAGAAATAACCTCGCGCCTCTACCCCCTTCCTCTGGAAGGGGGAGGGCCCGAAGGGCGGGGGCTCAAACCTGTTACCCGCTCCTCGGTGCAAAAAGTTTAAGAAAAGTTAAAAAATAGCGATTGAGAGAGATAATAAGATAAAACACACTCAAAAGAGGGAAAATCGCTGAAAATGGGAGTTTGCTTTTATATTTCAGGAATGGAGTATAAGTAAAGAAGAAACTCAGGAGCGGGCCCTGTGCCGGCTCTTACAACTAAAGGGGAAAGAACAATGGAATTGAAAATCATGAAATCCGTTCAGCCGGATATCCATCCGACTGCTGTTATCCATCCGACCGCCATCATTCACCAGAATGCAGTAATCGGACCATACGCTTTCATCGGCGAAAATTGTGAAATCGGTGATGGCTCCATCATCGGACCCCACGCTGTCATTTCCAAAAATGTACGCATGGGCAAGAGAAATCACATTTACCCGCACGCTGTCATCGGCGAAGATCCGCAGGATCTGAAATTCGAAGATGAATACAGCACCGTCGTCATCGGCGATGAAAACCTGATCCGCGAATACGTGACCATTCACCGTGCCACCGGCGAAAATTGCGAGACCCGCATCGGCTCTCACAACATGCTGCAGGCTTACACCCACGTGGCTCACAACTGCAACTTCGGCGACTACATCGTCATGTCCTCCTTCTCCGGCGTGGCCGGCCACGTCACCGTAGAGGACCATGCAGTCATCGGCGGCATGAGCGGCATCCACCAGTTTGTAAAGATCGGCGCCTGCGCTATGGTCGGCGGCATGTCCAAGATCGTGCAGGACGTGTGTCCCTTCGTCATCGTAGACGGCAACCCGGCTCGCGTGGTGGGCCTCAACAGCGTCGGCATTTCCAGAAATAACATTTCCCCGGAAGTGAAGAGCTACCTGAAAAAAGCGTACCGCATCATTTTCCGCTCCGGCTTGAAGCTCAATGATGCTATCGCCGAATTGGAACAGGAATTCCCGTCCACCAAAGAAATCGAACATCTCCTCCGCTTCCTCCGCAACTGCGACCGCGGCTTGTGCAGAACCAGAGACAGATAATCAAAATCCCGCAGCGTAACCCCTTCGCTGCGGGATTTTATTTTCTTAGGGATAGGGGATATGGGATAAGGGATATGGGCGCGTTTGACTGTAGCGGGAGATGCTTGCCTTCTTCTCTGAAGAAGGTGGCCGTTAGGCCGGATGATGGGAAGAAGTGTTTTGCATCACCCGCCCTTCGGGCACCCTCTTCAGAGAAGAGGGCTTGGCACATGGGACTGCTTCGCCAAACGCGCCTTATCCCCTATCCC
>CAVHZP010000274.1:0-3170 GCA_963640485.1 bacterium
ATTACTGATTACTAACCCACTACCGTGGTTTAGTATCTCTTAGCCCAATCCACCAATTCACTCTCGCCTACGCGGCTGTAGAATTGGGTGCCGCCGAGCCAGTCGCCGGTCTTGGCGGTCTGCGCCAGAAGGGTGTCGCTCTCGCCTACGCCGCTGGAGACAGAGGTGCAGAAAGGAATGACTCGTTTCCCGGTGAAATCATGGGTCTCTGCGAAGTGGTACACGATATTCGGCGCTTCACCCCACCAGATCGGGTAGCCCAGGAATACGGTGGTGTAAGAATCCCAACCGGGCACATCGCCTGCGATGGCCGGCTTGATGGAGCGATCGTTGTGTTCTCTCACGCAGCGGCTGCTGTTATCCCGGTAGTTCAGATCCGCATCGGTGTAAGGCTCCTGTGCCTGGATTTCCCAGATGTCGGCACCTTTGGCATTGGCAATGATCTGCGCTGCCCTCTTTGTATTTCCGGTGGCAGAGAAATACACCACCACTGCCTTGTCATTGGCCGGCGCTGCTGCGCTGGTCTGGGTTTCTGCTTTGGCTTCCGCCTTCGGCGCGCTGGATGCCGCCGAACTTCCGCAAGCCGAAAGGCCTGCCATCATCAATGCTGCTCCTCCAAGAACGGCTACTTTTTTCCACATAATAATCTCCTTTCAATAAAAGGTTCCAGGTTCAAGTGATAGCGCGTGTGTACCTGCTTCCTCACTACCGTAGACCATTTGCCGTATAACGTGGTGTGAGAAAGCAGCCAATCGCGCCCTGACTACTAATCACTGATCACTGACCACTAACCCCGTCCCCTTCATCTAAACTTTTTTTCTTCTTGTAAATCTGATAATCCATTTGATCCAGGGTCTGCTGCTTTTCGTGGATTTCCTCCAGAAGCTTGCCCCTTTCCTTTTTGAGGGTCTTGATGTCCATCTTTTCAATATCTAAGCAGGTACATTTCATAGGCACTCCCCCTCGGGCAAACGGTTGTATTCTTCATCGGTCACTTCTTCGCACCATTCGTTAGAAAGTTCTGTACCCGGCGCGTCGAAGGCCACGTGGCTGAACCAGGAGTCTTTCTTGGCGCCGTGCCAGTGGCGGGTGTTAGCGGGGATTTCTACCACGTCGCCGGGCTTGAGACTCCGGGGCGCTTTGCCCTCTTCCTGGTACCAACCTTCACCGTCTACACAGATGAGGATTTGTCCGCCGCCTTCTTTGGCATGATGGATGTGCCAATGGTTGCGGCATCCGGGTTCGAAGGTGACGTTGCAGATGGTCAGCGGGTCGCCGGGCTTAGAGAGCACTTTGAGATAGGAATTTCCGGTGAAATATTTCGCATAGGCGCTATTGAAATCGCCCTGGCCGAAGAAGCCGCCGTGTTCGGCATCGCTGTCAGCATAAACCTCTTTCGCCATGTGGAACGCCGCCCAGGCATTGGGCCAGCCGGCATAGAAAGCGATGTGGGTCAGGATTTCCGCCATTTCCGAGCGGGTGACGCCATTTTTCTTCGCTTCCTGCAAATGGTATTTCAAAGAGCTATCGGTGATGCCCTTGCCGATCAAAGCACTGACGGTGACGATGGAGCGAAGTTTCAGAGAGAGCTTGCCTTCGCGCCCCCACACTTCGCCAAAGAGCACCTCGTCATTGAGCTCTGCAAATTTCGGCGCAAAGTCGCCAAGAATAGTATGTCCTGCAGTCTGTTTCATTGTATTTCCTCACTTTTTCAATAATGGAAATTCTCTATTGATCACTTCTGCCATCATCTGTTTCATATTCCAATCGCCGTGAATTCCGTCCAGCGCCAGCCAGGTGGGCAGCTCGTCCATGGCTTCGAAAGGCGCCGCCGTGTCGATGTGTACTTCGCCACGAATGAATTCATTCACTTCGCGGAAGGAGTCCCGCCAGCCTTCATAGGTGGGCTCGTCGAAAGCTTTTCGAATATTATCCCCATTGATAGGCGGCAACGTGAGAAGGATCGGCGTGATGCCGTTCTCCCGCGCCATGCGCTGCATCTCCCGGAGGTCGGCGATTACCGACGCCGCCGGAATGCCGGCGCGCAGGCTGTTCGTGCCGCCCATGATGAGCAGGTATTTCGGATGGAAGGGAAGCACGTCGCGAGCGAAGCGATCCACCATCATTTCGCTGGTATTTCCGCTGTCCGACAGATTGATGCTATCGAAATCCAGGTAGGTCTCGTAGCTGTAAGCGTAGTCCACCGGCGAGAAGGAGAGATGGCCGCCGCCGTGGGAAATACTATCGCCGTAAATCGCTACTTCCCAGCCATCGGTGGGCGTGTAAATCTGCTGCGGCAAACTCCACTCACCCACCGGCATGCCGGCACCGTCCATGCCGCGGACCCGCCAGAAGTAATTCCCCACTCGCGGCAGCTCATCGTACAAATCTGTAAGCTCCGTGTGATTCGCGTAGACGCGATGAGCTGACGGAGCGATGCCATTTTCATTCTCCGGGTACGCATCGGTCACTTCGATCTCATAGCGGGAAGCGCCAGGATTCCCGGTGTAGGCATAGACAGGAAATAGAAGTGTCGTGCCATGCTTCTTCACCGGCCGCGGATGGGGAATCGGCGCATTGCGGTCCGTCCGTATGAGGGCGCTGACGAGCTCCGCGGGCTGGGAGTAGGGGGAAACCGGATTCCCGTCTAAGTCAAACGCCCGCACCCGCCAGAAGAGTGGCACGCCTTCGGGGAGCTTCGTCATGTCCAGCATCACCCGGTTCGAGTAAATCTGCCCATTGCGATAGATGGCGCCAGCGAAAGGCGCATCAGCAGAAAGCTCCTTCGGCACTTCTGCAAAGATTTCCACTTCCGAGCGCACCGCATTGAGATTCTGCGGCCACACCAGAAGGCCGAAATTCCCTTTCTCCTCACCCGCCTCTGCCGCCGCCTTCACCTCTGAGCAGCCCCAGTGCGTCATCTGCCCAACCATCACCACCGGCGTCACCGTGAGGATCGCGCCCAGCAGCGCCGCCTTCCACCAGCCCTTCTTCATACCTCCGCCTCCTTTCAAAACATCTTTCCTTTGTCTACAGTATAAATTTTGCTCCCGCCCATAGCAAATACTTCTATTTCATGAAAAACTATAGTGTTTAAGCATGAGCGCTTTGCGAAAAAGGGATAAGGGATAAGGGATAAGGGATAAGGGATAAGGGATAAGGGATAAGGC
>CAVHZP010000275.1:0-3128 GCA_963640485.1 bacterium
GCCTTCGGCGCATTCCATCCCGCCCTATTGGGCGGCCCCTTCTCCAAGGGGCGACTCATGTAGGGCTAGGGAAATATATCACCCTAAACGATAGCATTTCCATTTTCCGCTATCGTAAAGAACTCGGTTCACGGTTATACGGTAAACGGAGAACGGTAGTGGGGAAGCAGCCAAATGCGCCCCGACTACCGACCACTGACTACCGATTACAAAACCGGTAGCGGAAAACCCACTAGTGCCCCTATTGCGTATCCGCCCTAAATCCTTTAATATATATCTGATACTATATTTGCAAAAGTCTGCTTTGAAGGAGATAGAAGAATGAGAGCTCGTGGAATGTTATTTGCTGTGGCTGTGTGCTTCGCGGTTTGGAATATTTTCAACCAGGGGCTGAACGTACAGAGCGGCGCCATTTTCCTCATGGTCCTGGTGTGCCTGGCCATGAATGTGTACAACTACCGCCAGAAACAGAAAGCCCGTGAAGACGCGGAGAACCAGCTGCGAGAAAAAGAAGAAGTCCGCCGCATCCGCGCCGAAGCCAGAAGAAAACAGACACACAGAAGCAAAAGACGCGCCAAGAAATAAGAAAAACAGGGGTCCCCGGTTCATGACGAATGCTGAACCTGAGGCCTCTTTTATGTTGCGGGTAAGGCGCTGGCGGTTTAGTAATCAGTAGTCAGTGATCAGTAATCAGGACGCATTTGGGGCTACAGTCAAATGCGCCCTGACCACTGATTACTGACTACTGATTACTAAATCTCCACCGCCAGCATGCTTATCCCTTTTGTATTTAACCTGGAGTTCCCCCATGGATACTATGCCGATAGCTTTACTCTACCGCTGGGCGATTTTTGTATTGCTCATTGTGGGATTGATCCTTTTGATGAAACACAAGGTGCTGACGCCCTTTGTGTTCTGGTCCCGGATCCAATACTATACCTTTTCCACCTTCACCCTCTTCATGTTCTGGCTGGGGGCGACGTTATTTCAAGTGGACATGCCATTTCTTTATAGCGCCGACTGCCGCTACATCGTGGCGGCGAGTCTGGGGACCCTCTCTTTGATGTACCACCTCATCGTCCGCCCCGGCGCCATTCGCACCCACAAGTTAAACGACATCAGTTACGAGCATTTCTCTTTCTACAATTATATTTTTCACTACTTCATCCCGATTCTCATGACGGTGGACTATATTTTCTTCGTGGACAAAAGGGAAATGCACTGGTACACCACCATCACCTGGATGGTCTACCCGGCGCTGTACGTGGTCTTCGTCTATTTCCGCGCCTGGATCACCATCGTGACCCACGGGAAATCCCATCTCTATCCTTACACCTTCATGGACCCCACGCTTCACACCTTCTGGGAAATCGTGCCGGAGGTATTGAAGGTGGGCTTCCGCTTTTTCCTCATCGGCATTTTCGTCTACGCCGTAGGCATGGGTCTCTTCGCACTGGGCGTGCCGCCGTTGAGCTGGACATATAACGGATAGAGGTTGCATGCTATCGGTTTAGTGGTCGGTGGTCGGTGGTCGGTAATCGGTAGTCGGTAGTCGGTTCGCGCGTACCTGCTTTCCCATCGTAGCCGCGAACCGTTTACCGTATAACCGTGTTCCGCTTCTTAGTCGGTTCACGGTTATACGGTAAACGGAGAACGGTAGTGGGGGAGCAGCCAAAAGCGCCCTGACTACCGACCACCGACTACCGACTACCGACTACTAGGTAAACGTGCCCTTGTTCCGCAAGCCCAACACATGATATAATACATTTACTATTTTCTATAAAAACTTTTCCTGAAGGAGTATGTTTCATGGCAAAAACAAATGAAGCAACGGCGAAGGAGTTCGTCGACCATTCCATCCTGTACAAGCCCTACCTGATCACTGCAGCGCTGGGCTACATCCTCTGGGCGGCCTATGTGTGCTGGACCGGGTACTGGGGATTTGTGCGTGGCCATGTGCCGATCATTGATATCGGCATGCAGATCGCCATTTTCTGGTGGATTACGGATACAGTAATCACGAAGACTGTGTACCGCCTGGAAGAAGACGGCCTCTATATGCTGAAAACCGGCCTTGGCCGCAAGCAGGAGCTGCGCATTGCCTATGACGACATCTTCGGGGTTCACCATTTTAAGAACCAGCTCATGAAACCAGTGACCTATCGCTACACCTTCCATCAGTATGCGAAACTGGATCACCGTCCCATCTGGTCCCTTCTTTACGACATCGGCAGCACCCAGAAGGTGGGCCGTGTCATGATGAAGGCGTCCGAAGAATTCTGGCAGGAATTTGAAAAACGCATGCCCGGCCAGATCCGTATCCCGCAGGAAGAAGTGGTGGCTTTCACCTATAAATCCATTGAAAAGAGAATGCGCGAGCAGGGCTACTTCAAAGACCATCCGGAAATGGACTTCGAAGAAGGCATCGAACAGCTCCGTCAGGAAGGCACCGAAATGGGCGGCCGCGGTGACGAACTCACCGGCGAAGACTTCCACGGCAAAGAAGTGGAACTCAAGAACGGCACCCGCAAGGACACCATCGAAGCAGCGAACCGCCGCCTGGGAAAGACAAAAGAATAATTGCAGCAGACACCGCCAGCGAGAGCTGGCGGTTTTTGATTTAGGAAGTAGTCGGTGGTCAGTAGTCGGTAGTCGGTTCGCGTTTGCTTGCTTGCCCGTCGTAGCCGTGAACCGTTTACCGTGTTACCGTAATCCGAGCGTGCATACGATAGCGAGAAATGGCGCGGCATATGGCTTACGGTAAATCGTTCCATCTCATGCTATCGCTAAATGGGGCGGTCAACGGTTATACGGTAAACGGAGAACGGTAGTGGGGATGCAGCCAAACGCGCCCCTGACCACCGACTACTAAACCACCCGCCCTATCCCCAAAAAATCATTATCAAATTTCTTTATACCACCTCATAAAGAAACCATGGTTTCGCCCGTTTTCTTCTGTATAGATAGGCATGAATGGAAAGAAGGTTTCGGGTATTCCTAAGATTAATAATTTCTATGAAAATGAGGAGTGAAGGGGATATTTCATAGAAAATGGGAGAAATGGGGCGTATGGGGGAGGAAATGGCGATGATTTCTATGGAAAAAGATAGAATAGATGCCTATTGAAA
>CAVHZP010000276.1:0-3119 GCA_963640485.1 bacterium
GTGTCATAGCCCGCGGCGGAAAAACCGCCTGGACACCCGGCGAAGATGGCACCATGGCCGTGGTGCGCAAGTGGATGGGAAAGAATAATATTCTTTTCACACGCATGAGTTTTATCGGAAAAGGTGGCCTCTTCGACCAGAATGTCATGAAAAAGGGGCAGGGCCAAGTACCACTCAAAGAAAACTCTGCCATGGCAGACATTTCTAAGTATGGCGGGTATAATAAGGCATCTGCTGCCTATTTTGTACTGCTCAAAGTGGCTGATAAGAAGGGGAAGGTTGGATTCCGCTTGGATACAGTGCCGATTCATTTAATGAGTCGACTGGAAGATGACAAGGCAAAGAGAACCTATTTCCAGAATCGACTAGGAGAAGGGAAAGAATCAATGAATGTACTTGCTATTGTTTTGCCAAAGATTCCAATCCAGGCTCTGCTTAGTATCAATGGATTCCGTGTTCATTTATCAGGGAAAAATGGTGCTACTTTTGTTCTTAGAAACGCTACGCAGCTTTGTATAGCAGAGGAGGAGGCAAATGCACTAAAAAGGATTCTAAAGTTTAATGAAAGGTACAAGAAGAGCAAGAATACGTTAGAAATCAATGAGCATGATGGGATTACGGAAAAAGCGACACTGCAGTTGTATCATGTGTTTTTAGGAAAGCTGAAAGAAACAACTTATCAGAAAAAGCTATCAAAGCAAACAGGGGTATTAACCAAGGGAATTCCTTTATTTGAGAGAAAACCTTTAGAGGAGAAATGCTCAATTTTAGGGGAGATACTTCATTTGTTCCAGTGCAATGCTATGACTGCTAATCTGGTCCCTTTAAAAGGTGCGAAGACGGCTGGTGCTTTGACAATGTCTGCAGAAATAAAAAGAGATGTACCAGTTACCTGGATTGTCCAGTCTGTCACCGGTTTCTTTGAAAAGAAAATTCCTTTGTGGCAAGGAGATGAGTGATGGGCTGGCGGACAGTGGTGCTTTCTCAAAGGGCCAAGGTAGAGTACTCCATGGGGTACATGGTGGTGAGAGGTCAGGAGAAGAAGCGGCTTTTCATGGATGAGGTGCAACTGGTGGTCATTGCGACCACCGCTGTATCTTTGACGGCTGTGTGGCTCAATGAATGTATCCGGCGGAAAATCAAAGTGATCTTTTGTGATGAAAGGAGGAATCCTTCAGCAGAGCTGCTCCCCTATGTTGGGAGCAGTGACTCCAGTCGGCAGATTCGGCGGCAAATCGAGTGGAAAGAAGAAACCAAAGAAAAAGTGTGGCAAGCCATCATCCGGGCGAAAATCAAAGGGCAACAGCAGGTGCTTCTCTATGGTGGCCACACCGAGGCAGCGGCCAAATTGGCAGGCTACCTGGAAGACGTGGAGCCCGGCGACAAGACCAATCGGGAAGGCCATGCGGCGAAAGTCTATTTCAATGCGCTTTTCGGAAAACTGTTCTTTCGCCGGGAAGATACATTGACGAATACGGCACTGAACTATGGATATGCCCTGCTGCTTTCCAGTTGTAACAGAGAAATCGCTGCGGCCGGCTACCTGACGCAGCTGGGGATTTTTCATGACAATACGTACAATTCCTTCAATCTGGGAAGCGACCTGATGGAGCCTTTCCGTCCCTGGGTGGATCGGTTGGTATTGGATATGGAACCATCCTGTTTTGGCCCGGTGGAAAAGATGGAAATACTCCGGCTTCTCAGCGAGACAGTGGTGATCGACGGAAAGAAAACGGTGCTGCTCACAGCCATAGGCATCTACTGCCATAGCGTGTGCCGGGCGCTGGAGACCGATGACCCGGCAGAGATTTCTTTTCCGGAGGTATATGATGAGGGACCGGTACATGAGAGTGATCGTATTCTTTGACCTTCCGGTGGAAACATCGGAAGAGCGGCGCGCCTACCGCACTTTCCAGAAAGGCCTGGTGCGGAAGGGATTTCTGATGATGCAGGAATCAATCTATACGAAAATCGTGCTCAATGCGCTGGCAGCAAAAGCGGTGCTGGGATACATCAGGACCATCAAGCCCAAGACCGGGCTCATACAGGCATTGACCATCACAGAGAAGCAGTATGCCGGCATGGAACTCATTCTGGGAGAGGCGCAGTCGGAAGTGATAGATAGCAGTGAAAGGCTGGTGATTCTATGAAACTGGTGCATCCGGACTGGGAAAAGCAAATCCTTTTTGAAACAGGAAAAGTGCCGGTGATTTCCATTGAGGAGCCGAAGTGCCTCTACCATACCTTTTGTGAGCTGGCAGAGGCGTCGCAGCTGGGAACCGGCGCCTTTGTCTTATCGGACCAGGGGAAAATCTGGGATTTGAAGAAGCGACTGGTAGTGCTCGGCAGTCCCCTGGATATGAATCCCAATGACAGAAAGCTCCTGACCAAGCTATTTCTTCAGCTGAAAGTCGCCGCCTACGAGGAGACCCACATGGAAGAAACCCGGCAAACCTGCGGCGCTCTTTTGCGTTACTTCGCTCATTTGGCGTCGGAAAGCGAGGCAGACATCGCTTACGATATGGATATCGACCTGGTGGAGCTGTGTAAGGCCCTTCACGTGCATATCGATATAGAAGGACTGACGCTCCCGGAGAAAATGCTGACATTCATGAAGACCTGGGTGACACTTTGCGGAGACACTTGCTTTTGTTTCAACCAGTTCAGAAACTTTTTGCCCGTGGAAAGTCGCGTCTTGTTTTACCAGAACGCACTGGCGAAAGGCCTCCATTTCTTCCTCCTGGAGGGACCCTGCTGTGATATAATAGATGAGGAAGACCTCTTCATCATCGACAAAGATCTTTGCCAGATCTTTTGATGAATGCCCTGTCGGAAATTACGCCGCTTTGTGATGGCGGGTTCACTTGTGGAGAATTTCGTGCAATTTTATGCACTTTGAGTTTGAGAGTGATGTAATTTTTGATAGTGGTTAAGCCGGTGATTTCTGCCACGCCGTTTGCGTCTAGTTTGAGAGTGATGTAATTTTTGATAGTGGTTAAGCAACGGAATCTGCATAGCGTGCATCCAGGTGATTTGAGAGTGATGTAATTTCGGATTTGTTCATTAATTCCTTCCTATAAGTCTGCTATAGGATTGTTGACGAGCTGATTTTAAGGGGG
>CAVHZP010000277.1:0-3113 GCA_963640485.1 bacterium
CGCGACCCTTCTCCAAGGGTCTACTTCTTAAGGCTAGTGCAACATAATGATTCTGACTGCTGGTATTTAAATCCCTTAACTTAATAGCATTACTTCTTCAAGGGGCTACTCATGTGTGGCTGGCGGCACATTGTGCGTTAAACGGTAGCACTTCCATCTCCCGCTATCGTAAGCAGTTTGGACTACGGTTACACGGTAAACGGATCACGGACGTGAGGAAGTAGGTGCGGGCGTCTGATGTCTGTCTTCTGTCGGTCTTATGTCTTGCGCAAGGCCAACCCCCGCCCTTCGGGCCCTCCCCCTTCCAGAGGAAGAGGGTCTAAGCGGAGTGCGGCGCACAAAATAAAAAAGCGCCGCCATTTTGAAATCGGTAAACGAGCCTTATCCCTTATCCCCTATCCCTTATCCCTATTACCCCCTAAATCAACGAAAGGAGTCTTCCCTCATGAACACACGCAATAAAGGCATCCTGCAATGTGCCGCCGGGGCGATCTTTTGGGCGGCCAGCGGGCTGGCGGGGCAGTACCTCCTGGTGGACCGGGGCATTGCGCCGGAGTGGCTCACCTTTTGCCGGCTCCTTTCCGCGGGGGTCCTGCTCCTCGCCATGGCGGCGCTGTCGGGAGACGTGTGGGCCATCTGGAAAGACGGGCGGGACCGGCGGCTGGTGCTTATCTTCGGCGCCTTCGGCATGCTGGGGACCCAGTACGGCTATTTCGCATCCATCAAGTACAGCAACGCGCCGACGGCCACGGTGCTGGAGTACCTGATGCCCATTTTAATTATTTTCTGGCTCTGCGTGTCGCAAAAGCGCTGGCCCTTCGTTTTAGAAATCCTCTGCACCGCCTTCGCCTTCGTAGGCACGGTGCTATTGGCGACGAAAGGGGATTTCACATCTCTCGCGCTTTCAGAGAAGGCCCTCTTCTGGGGACTTTTGGCGGCGGTGGCCTGCGCGCTCTACACCGTGGAGCCCCAAAGCATCATTCAGAAATACGGTGCCCCCATCGTCATCGGCTGGGGCATGTGCATCGCGGCCTTTGCGCTCGCGCCGGTGATGCCCTTCGCGGAATTCACCGGGACAATCGATTGGGCCGTGGCGGCGGCCTTTGCTTTTGTGGTCCTCTTCGGCACCATCTGCTCCTTCGTCCTCTACCTGGGCAGCACGAAATATATTTCCCCATCTGAGGCCAGCATCATCGCGGCCTTAGAGCCGCTCTCGTCCATCCTCTTCGCCTTCCTTCTCTTTGGCCAGCACTTCGGCCCATGGGAGCTCCTGGGCATGGGGCTCATCATCGTGGCGGTGGGGGTTGTTACGAGGAAATGACGCTATCGATTTAGGGATAAGGGATAGGGGATAAGGGATAAGGGCGCACTTACCGCTATTCATACATAGCGATACTACCTGTCTCCCACGGAAAAGGTTCAGGGTTCGAGGTTCAAGTGGTGGTGCGGCGCACCACCACTCCTCACTTTCATCGGCATCACCCGCCCTACGGGCACCCTCTTCAGGGAAGAGGGCTTCTCGCAAAGCCAACCTCCACCACTACGCGGTCCCCCTCCTTCCAAGGGAAGGCGGTTACATTGCGGTAAACGCGCCTTATCCCCTATCCCCTATCCCTTATCCCTTTTGCGCAAGCAAAAAGACGACGAATGTGACTCTAACGTTCACATTCGTCGTCTTTTTTATTTCAGCATTTCTTTCCACTCATCGGGGTAGTCACCGCGATAGGAGACCACGTCGGCGAGGGGTTTTCTTGGCATGGGGCGGACTTCTTTGTCCGTGTAGCCGAAGGCGATGGCGGCGGCCATTTCTCCTTCTTCGCCGAGCCATTCTTTCAGCTCATCGTAAGCGAAGAAGACGTTGCAGGTCCACAGGCTTCCGATGTTATGCGCCGTGGCTTCGAGGCACATGTTCTGGATGGCGGCGCTGACGGACTGCACGTCGGCCAGCTCCATCATGCGCTGGTCCAGGGTGTATTCTTCGCGGTAGGGGAGGCCCTTGGTGTTCAGCACGAATACGATCACCGGCGCCTGCTCGAGGACGCGGGCGGTGTAGATGGCGGAGGGAATGAATTTCTCATAGCCTTTGCTGAAGATGGCGGTCTCATCGCCCTGGCGATTTCTCATGATGCCTTCCTTCAACTTTTTCACCATGGCCTTGCGCTCTGCGCCGCGGATGACGACGAATTTCCAAGGCTGAGCATTTTTTTCAGACGGCGCCCACATGCCGGCTTCTAAGATTTCCGAGAGCTCGCCCTCAGGGATCGGCTTCTGCAAGAAATGGCGTACACTTCTTCTTTTTACAATTTCTTCAATCACGTTGGTCTTTCTCCTCTATGTATTACTTCTATGCATAGAGATTATTATATGAGATTTGGTTTGAGAAATCAAGGGGAGAGTGACTGGGAGTCGGTTTTGAGGGATAGGGGATAGGGGATAGGGGATAAGGGCGCATTTACCGCTATTCATACATAGTGATACTTCCTGTCTCCCACGGAAAAGATTCAGGGTTCAAGGGGTGGCGCGGCACACTACAACTTGAACCTTGAACCCTTTACACAGGCATCACCCGCCCTTCGGGCACCCTCTTCAGGGAAGAGGGCTTGCATGAGGTGGCAGTCAAACGCGCCCCTATCCCTTATCCCCTATCCCCTATCCCTTTTCCCGTTGTCGTATGCTAAAATAATATCCGGAAGGCAAAAGAGATTTTGCCTTGCCATTTAGCATTGAACGCCCGGGGACAGGGAGCTGTCCCTTGAGCAGGTAAAAGCAGTATAAGATGGTGGGATTGACGCTATCGGTTTAGTGGTCAGTAGTCAGTGGTCGGTTTTGGTAGTCGGTAGTCGGTAGTCAGTAGTCGGGGCGCGTTTAGCGCTGGGCATACATAGAGACACTATCGCTATCGGTCAAGGCACTATGTGGCGCAAGCCCTACGGGAGTAGCCCCTTGGAGAAGGGGCGCGCGATAGCGAGGGATGGAGTGACTCGCTAGAGGCACAACCAGCACTAGCGATATCATGCAAGATTATTCGTGCAACTTAGCATGCTTTCCGCTACTGCTCATTATGCGCCTTCGGCGCATTCCATCCCGCCCTATTGGGCGGCCCCTTCTCCAAG
>CAVHZP010000278.1:0-3101 GCA_963640485.1 bacterium
ATCCACCAATTTCACATCTTCTCCTCCGCCTACTTCGCCTCCGCCGTCAACAAATCCCAATACGTCACCGACGGCAAAAAAGAAATCGCCTTCATCGGCCGATCCAACGTAGGCAAATCCTCCCTCATCAACTCCCTCTGCGGAAGAAAGAAACTCGCCTACGTCAGCCGCGAACCCGGCAAGACCCGCACCATCAACTACTACGCCATCCAATCCCGCCGCACCGAAGGAGAAGAAGAAATCCGTCAAGACTGGTACCTAGTCGACCTCCCCGGCTACGGCTTCGCCAAAACCAGCCAGGAAAACAAAGACACCTGGTCCGCCTTCATCGACGAATACATGAAAAAATCCCCCGGCCTCGTCATGATCGGCCTCCTAGTCGACCTCCGCCACCCCGGACTCCCCATTGATTTGAAAGCCTTCGACTGGCTCAAAAAAGCCGGCGTAGACATCCAGATCATCGGCACCAAAGGCGACAAACTCTCCCGCAACGAACTCCGCAAAAACCTCGCCCAACTCAAAAAACTCCTCCCCACAGCCCTTCCCCCCGTAGCCTACTCCTCCCTCACAGGAGAAGGCAGAGAAGAACTCCTCAAAATCATCGAAGAGAAAATCTGCTAAAGAAATAGGGATAGGGGATAAGGGATAAGGACTTGCTTACCAGTAGCGTCAGCTGCTCCTATATCCTTCCTTCCCCCGTTGTCATCCCGAAGCCTAAGGATCCAACACCGATAGCGGGGAAACGGCAAAGCATTCGTCGAGAGTGTTATCGCTTTCTGTTGTCGCTTAGAGAGCCATGTTACGCCAGCCCTACATGAGTAGACCCTTGGAGAAGGGTCGCCCGATAGGGCCGGATAGAAATGCGCCAAAGGCGCATCCCGCGCAATAGCGGCAAGCATGCTCACTTTCTCAAAGGCCCATCCTCTCCAGCCTCATCCCGAGCGAAGCCGAGGAATCCATTCACCGACAGCGGGAAACGGCAAAGCCCTTACCCAAAGCCAGACGCGCCTTATCCCTTATCCCCAATCCCTTATCCCTTTTCAACAGGAGGACCCCATGCAAAAACTACTCAAAGCCATCATCCTGACCGCCGCGCTAGCGACCGCCGCCCCCGCCTTCGCCTACCCCTGGTCCGCGCCCAACTCCTTTGAAACCGTTAAAAAAGACGCCTGGGACTACAAAGCCACCTACACCCTCTGCGAAAAAGGCCAGGCCCCCGACTACACCACCGCCTTCTTCGACAGAGAACTCACCCGATACGAACTCGCCTCCGTCATCAAAAACGCCCTCGAACACACCGCACCCTCAGACCGAAGCGAAGACCTCAACAAACTCAAAAAAGCCTACGAAAGAGAACTCGAATCCCAAGGCTACAACGAAAAGAAAAAAAGAGAAGGCGTCAAACCCATCTACGAAATCCACGGCGACACCCGCGTTAGAAGCGGCAGCCAGGACACCGACGCCCGCGCCCGCCTCCAAGGCACCTGGCACATCACCAGAAACACCGACATCGTAGCCGGCGGCAAAGCAGAAAAGAACATGTGAAAAAGAAAAGACCGATTCCCCTCGGTCTTTTTTTAGTGCGGGGGCATCGTTATTCCGCTGGCGGTTTAGTAATCAGTGGTCAGTAGTCAGTAATCAGGGCGCGTTTGGCTTTAGCTGAAAGCTTTGACGTTTTCCGCTCCAGTCCGTTATTCTGTAGCGCGTCATCCTGAGCGAAGCCGAAGGATCCAACACCGACAGCGGGAAACCGGCAAAGCATTTGATAAAAGGGAAAACGCACCCCGACTACCGACCACTGACCACCGACTACGAAATCTCCAGTGCTCACATTCGTTGCCAGTGCCTATTGCCTCCAACTATCGACTCTGAACCCACCCCAAAACAATTTCCCTTCCCACTCCCACCTGTGATACAATAAAGCCAGAGGGGAGAGATGCAGATGGAAGACAGAGAAGACATTTACCTCGCCGGAAGAAACCCGGAATACGACGCAGCCGCCAAGAGAGTCCTTTCCATGAAAATCATACTCGCCTGGATCCTGAAATACTGCGTCAAAGAATTCAAAGATACCGACATAGAAGACATCAAAGACAAATACATCATAGGCACACCTGAAGTAGCCACCATCCCCGTCATGCCCGACATGACAAACGCCCCGCACCGCATCCGCGGAGAAAACCTCGAAGACAAAACCATCACCGAAGGCACCACCACCTTCGACATCCGCTTCCAGGCCAAATCCCCCGAAGGAGAGAAACTCGGCCTCATCATCAACGTAGAAGCCCAACAAAGCGTGCACCTCAACTACCCACTCATCAAGCGCGCCCTCTACTACGCCAGCCGCCTCATCTCCTCCCAACACGACATCGAATTCATCCACTCGGACTACCACAAAATCAAAAAAATCTATAGCATCTGGCTCTGCATGGACAGCCCAACAAAGAAAAGCGGCATCACCCGCTACATCACCCAGGAAATCCCCGAATACGGAGCCGTTAGAGAACAAAAAATAAACTACGACCTCCAGCAAATCGTCATGGTCTACATCGGAGACGACAGGAAACACATCCGAAACAAATTCCTCCGCATGCTCTACGACCTATTCAAAGACGATGGAAACGCCGGAACCAAAAAGAAAAACCTCAAACAGAAATACCAAATCACACTATCCCCCAAAGCAGAAAGAGAGGTGGACGAAATGTGCAACCTGAGCGTAGGCGTCTATCGCCGTGGAATTGATGAAGGAATCGGCATAGGGATTGATAAAGGAATCGATCAAGGTATCGATATAGGCGTTGACCGTCAGAAAAAGAAAACCGTAATTCTCATGCTCGAGAAAAATGCAGACCCGGACTTCATCGCCGCCGTTACCGAAAGTAGCAAAGAATACATCAAGAAAATCGCAGAAGAAATGCACATCACCATGCAATAAATTCAAAAGCTGAAAGCGCCCCACGCCTTCAGCTTTTTTCACGCCAACATGCGGCCATTAGGCGTTTTGTCTGTTTGCCCACGCCCGAAGGGCGGTTGTAAAGGTTTTCCACGAGCGAAGCGAGGTTGTAAAGGTTTGCTAAATACTGAGCGGTATGTGTGCCAGT
>CAVHZP010000279.1:0-3081 GCA_963640485.1 bacterium
TGCCGGTCAAATTTTCCAGATGATGAAGAACAATAACCACATCGGGCTTCTTCTGTCTGATTACCTCCTGCACACTTCCATTAAAGTGTCGTAAATCCAGCTCATAGGTATGCTTGAACTGCAGAGCAAGGAATGGGAGCACCACATTAGCAAAAGAATTTTTCATCAGCAAAACGGTTTTATCATTTACTGCATCTTCGTTTCTAATATACAGATACGGTCTGTCGCTCCAAGCGTAGGTACCGTAGGGGTTCTCGTGATAATAATCCACTTTTTCCAAATGACTCCTGTCATAGAGGATGTCAAATCCACCATCGCAATCAATCGCCTTATCAGGAATTTCCAGATGCAAATGCGCAGGAAATTTCGGGTGATAGATGGTGATATCATCTGGAGCGGTTCTTGCCAGCGTTACCTTTCTTCCCCGGGAACCAAGGAAAAAGTTCTCAAAAATTTCTTTGTCCCACTTCTCCGGTTGCAAAAGAGACACGTCACTAGTTACAAGCCCGCGATTATTCAAATAAGCAGAAATGATGCCGCTCGCCCACAGCCCTGTTTCCGGTAGCCAGTGATGGTCTGTGCGGAAAAATATATCTTTCGTGGTGAGTCCCTCGGCCTCTATATAGTCTCTCATGTCGATATATGCGATGCCATTATCTTTGAGGCCGGAGAGAAACGCATCTGCATTGGCATTGGAAAAATCTAAGGTTTTATACTTTTCTGCATTTCGCTCAATCTTCCCCGGTGCCGACACATAGAGAAACGCTGCCCCATTCTCTTTGCAGAAACGTGCCAGGCTCGTCGTATTTTTAATTCGTTCCGACATATCTTCTCTATCCTGATATTCTGCCAGTTGTCCACCTTCGATTTCGACCACACTATTCCGTGGCATGATGTTCCAATGGAGCCAATTTTTATATACGTTATAGACTTCTACATAGCGCTCATATCCCAGCAAGTAATTCGTTGTCCATTTAGAAATCTTCTCTCGCACTACGCTGGCCTTACTTTCTATCTTAGTTCTGATTGCAGCGCTCGCGCTCTCTTTTTTCAGATTCGAAACCTTCTCGCCCTCCTCTTTAAAAGGATATAATTCGTTCCATTTGATAGGAATCTCTTTATTTACGTCTACCAGTTGCAATTCTCTATTATCAAATACAACCGTCCGTGTAATGCTATTATCCATGTGCATACGCTTCATCAATATCTGCACCGTGAAAAGGCGCACAAATATGCTCGCCGTGATCAGGCACAGCAACGCGAAGCAGGCTGCCATGCAGTATTTCTTTGTTGCACTCATCCGTCTCACCGTCCTTAGAAATTGAAATAAATGAAGGGATTATAGGTGGAGCTGATGGTGTGCACCAGGGCCAGAAGGAACAGCGCAACTACGCATACAGGCTCGGTGCGGTTCCACAGCGCGTATTTCCTCAGCACTCGGATGACGGGGCAGGAGAAAAGAATCCCTGCGGCAAGGACGACATAGCTGCTTGTGAGATAGTAGGTGAACATGCTATCTGTAAACCCGTCAGCGCCCACGCCAGCCATCATGCTGAGGTAATGGACGCAATCGCGCAAATTATCGCTGCGGAAAATGGTCCAGCCGATCAGGAAGGTCAAAATCCCGTAGACATGAGACAGGACGCCCAATTTCTCTGTGAAGCCGGTGAGGCGCTCCATGAGGAGCAAGAGGAAATAGAAAAGCCCCCAGCAGAGGAAGGTCCAATTCGCCCCATGCCAGAATCCCGTCAACGCCCACACAGCGAAGAGATTGAGCACCCACCGCGGCTTGCTGCACCGGTTTCCGCCCAGGGGAAGGTACACATAGTCCCGGAACCAGGTGCCCAGGGACATGTGCCAGCGGCGCCAGAACTCGGTAGCACTTCGGGAAATATAGGGATAGTTGAAGTTTTCCGCGAATTTGAATCCGAACATTTTTCCCAGACCGATGGCCATGTCCGAGTAGCCGGAGAAATCAAAATAAATTTGCAGCGTGTACGCCAGCGCGCCGAGCCAGGCGGTGGCTACCGAGAGGGTCACGCCGGCGCCGAAAATGTTATCCGCCATCTGTGCCATATAGTCGGCGATCAAAACCTTCTTCGCCAGGCCATAGATAAAGCGCTGCATGCCGTCGCAAAAGTCCGGCAGCGATTCCCGGCGGTGCATGATCTGCTGCTCGATGGTGTCGTAGCGCACGATGGGGCCGGCGATGAGCTGCGGGAACAGGGCGATGTAGAGCCCCACATTCCACACACTCTTCTGCGCCTTCGCCTTGCCGTAGTAAATATCAAAGAGATAGGACAAGAGCTGGAAGGTAAAGAAAGAAATCCCGATAGGAAGGGCGATGTGGATCCAGGAGAAGTCTTTGTGAATCAAAAGCCCCAGCTCCTGCGCCAGGAATGTGAGGTACTTGAATACGATGAGCACGCCCACATGAAAGCTCGCCGCCACCACCAGGATGCGCTTCTTCCTCTCCTTTGGCGCCGCCTCGATCTTGCGCCCGGAAAGCCATCCCACGACTATGGATAGTATCATCAGAAATACAAAAATCGGCTCTCCCCAAGCGTAAAAAAATAAACTTGCAAAAAGGAGGAACATGTTCCTGAATTTTCTGCTTTTCCAAATCGGGTTATAGTAGATAAGTACGGTCAAAGGCAAAAATAGAAATAAAAAAATGGTGGAAGAAAAGACCATGATATAACTCCTGTCGAAGCATCTTATATAGTAGTATTCTCTACAGTTATATCACAATTACCCCCCCCCGCAAGTCAAGTTTTTTCAAATATAGAAATCTCTTTTTCTGTCATGGAGATTTAGTAAGCAGTAGTCAGTAGTCGGTAGTCGGTAGTCAGGGCGCATTTACCTCCACAGACAATCAGACGGTCAGACAATCAGACAATCAGACGTTCAGAGGTCAGACCGCGCGTACTTGCTTCCGCATAGCAAGTACGCGCCTTATCCCTTATTCCCTATCCCTTATCCCCTATCCCCTATCCCCTATCCCTTATCCCCTATCCCTTATCCCTTATCCCCTATCCCTTATCCCTTATCCCTTATCCCTTATCCCTTATCCCCTATCCC
>CAVHZP010000280.1:0-3080 GCA_963640485.1 bacterium
AAATACTGATCAAAGAAGCCGGTGATGATGTCCAGGACTTCTTTCTGGTTCCAGTAGATGCCGCCGTGGGCTGCGCCTTCTACGAGATAACGCTGGGAGGGGATGTTATTTTGCTGGAGCGCCTGGAAGAGGAGATCGGTCTGGCTCGGGGAGACGACATAGTCAGCGGTGCCGTGCATGAGGAGCATGGGGGCGCTGTCTTTGGAAATATGATTGATGGGGTTCGCGAAGTCGGCTGCTTCTTTGTGCGCCAGGATGCCGCCGTCCTGTCCGCCGAATACGGCAGAGCCATTGACCCACAGCGCTTCGGTGGCGCCGGCGGATTTGTGGGCTTCCTTCACTTCATCGGAGTAGTCGTCGCCGATGCGGGTGAGGTCCGAGAGGCCGTAGAGGTCTACCGCTGCTTTGACGGAGCTGGAAACGTCCAGGTTTTCTCCTTTGTCGAAGGTGGTGGTGCCGCTGGAGGTGCCTGCCATAGCGGTGAGGTAGCCGCCGGCGCTGCCGCCAACGATGCCGACTCTCTCCGGATCGATGCCGAACTGGTCAGCGTGGGCCTTGAGGAAACGGATGGCTGCCTTCACGTCTTCTACCGGCTGGGGGAAGCGGGCGGTGGGAGCCACGCGGTACTGGATGGAAGCGACTACGTAGCCTGCTTCGGCCAGGTGCATGCGGAGCTGCACGCCATTGTCTTTGTTCGCATTGACGAAGCCGCCGCCGGTGACGTACACGATGGCCGGCAGTTTCTCTTCACTCTTGGGCTGGAGGATGTCCATCTTCATAGCCACATTCGGATAGCCGCGCATGGGCACCTGTTCATAGACCACATCGGAAATCTGATTGATCAGCGGCGTCTGGACATTGACGGAGAGCATTTCGCTTGCCACTTTCCCTGGCATCCCTTCGGTGGATGCGTCCACGTGAATTTCAGGAGCGGCCATAGCGGAGCCTCCTGCCAGAAGTGCGCCGGTCAGCGCCATAGAGAGAATCCATTTGTTCATTCTTGCACCTCGTTTTTTGAAATGGTACGATATCGTACGGATTAACTGTTTGCATTATAGTACGAGGACGTATCATTGGTCAAGGGAGAGTTGCGATGAGGGACGCTAGCGGTTTAGTGATTAGTAATCAGTGGTCAGTAGTCAGATCGCGCTTAGCGCGAGTGCATACATAGAGATGACTTCGCTATCGGTTTCGTAGTCGGTAGTCAGTGGTCAGTAGTCAGGGCGTGTTTGCCTGTAGCGGGAAGTGACAAGCCACCTCTTTCGATGAAGGAAAGGGCTCCATTTGCCGCTATCGTCTAATGCGCCCTGACTACTGATCACTGATCACTGACTACTAATTACTGACTACAAAACCACTAGCGCAAAACCCACTTTCTCCCTTATGTAAAGATATGGTATAATGAAGCCAATAGGATAAATGCACGGTGATTTCCGTGCGAGTGTAGAGTTTCTGTGATTCGTATATCAGAAACTTTTATTTTCCTTCAAAGCAAAAAGCAAAGGGCGATGATGATTTCCAATAGTCATCGCCTTTGTGGCGGCAGAAAAACTTTTTGAGACTCTGACCGGATGCTTGGGGGAGGGTTTGTTCAAGATGCAAAAGGAGGAGAAAATGGCGGATCAAAATAAGTTTTCTGGAGCGCTTTTGGGGGCAGCCTGCGGAGATGCGTTGGGTTACCCGCTGAAGAGCTTCTCCCTGGCTCGTATCCAGAGACGGTTCGGGCCTTTTGGTTTGCGCACATTGGTGCGGGATGCGAAGAACGACAAGAAGGCGCCGATTTCTGAAAATACCCAGCTCATGCTGGCGACGGTGGACGGGATCCTGTGGGCCGACGCGAAGAAACTGGAACTGGTGGAAGGTGTGTATCGCGGATACATGCGCTGGTTCTACGGCCAGACCGGCGAGGAGCCGAGACGCGGACAGCGGACCTGGCTGCGCCGCCAGCCCCACGAGAGGGAATTCTGCCTGGTGCAGCAGCGCTTCATGCACGCGAAACGCATGCCGGAGGAAGGCCTCCTGAGCGCTTTCGGCCGTGACGCCCGCGGCTCCACGAAGGTGAAAGTGAATGACAGCAAAGGGAGCGCTGCGCTCCTTCGCGCGGTGCCTTTGGGACTTCTCTTCGCCGGCGATGAGAAATTAGCCTTCGATATGGCTGTCAATGCGGCAGCATTGTCCCATTCCAATCCGATTGCTTACAACAGCGCCGGCGCGGTGGCTGCTCTGATTTCCTGCCTCACCTATGGCATGACGCTGCCGAAAGCCCTGGAGCGTGTGACCATCCTTCTGGGCAAAGCCCACAAAGCGACGCCCATCATCACACGGCTCACCACTGCAGTGAAGTCCGCCAATGAACGGCCGGCCGGAAATCCGTCGGCTTTTGAAAATATTGAAAGCATCGAAGCCCTGGGCACCGGCGCTGCGGCCGATGAAGCCCTGGCCATCGCCATCTACACCGTCCTCGCCGTGGACGATCCCCTGGAAGCTCTCATCACCGCTGCCAACCACAGCGGCAAGAGCCATACCACGTCGGCGTTGGTGGGAGCCATCGAAGGCGCCCGCTTCGGCAAAGACTTCCTCCCCGCCTACTGGTCCGACATCCTGGAAGGCTACGAGGTGGATACCTTTATGGCCGATAAGCTTTTCTATGTGTATAAGAAATATAATCCATGAGACGAGAGAGCCGCGAGAGCGGCTCTCTTTTGTGTTGCCGCTGGTGCGAACATGTCGGTGAAGCTCCTGGCTGCTGGCTTCTAGCCGGCCAGAGGCAGATGGCGCCGAGAGCAAAGTGCGTCCCGCTCTTTCTGCTTTCTACCCCCTTCCTCTGGAAGGGGGAGGGCCCGAAGGGCGGGGGTTGGCTCGCTGAAAGTGAGGAGTGAGGAGTTAGGAGTGAGGAGTGGAGGTGCGCCGCACAATTTATAAGGCGGCGCGAGTTTTGAAATTAGTAAACGCGAAATGCAGAAGTTTAAAGCAGATTGTTACTCCCGTAGGGCTTGTGTAATATAGCGTTGGAAGTGATGGCATTTAATTTCCAAAACTCACGGCGCTTCTTAACTTGTGCGCCGTACCACCACTCCTCA
>CAVHZP010000281.1:0-3054 GCA_963640485.1 bacterium
CAGTATACAACCGAGGGGAAGGGGGAGCAAGGGAATTCGGAGCTTATGATGATGCTGCTAGCTGCTGCAGCTCCTGGCTGCTGGCTGCTAGCAGGCTACTGCACCAACTCACCAAGCGGCGCTATACGTATAGCCCGCGCACGTAGCAGTTACCCAAATATTTCCCGCTTCCGTTAATTGCGGGACGCACTTTGCTTGTCGGTGAGGTATTTCTCTAGCCTGCTAGCTGCTAGCAGCCAGCAGCCAGGAGCTGCAGCGACATGTTCGCACTGGCGGTAATTTACAAAACCCATTGCGCATAGTGGGGGTTGGGAGTATAATAGAGTCACAATAATAATTTAAATCATAAGCAAAACAGGACGAAGAAGTCTTTTCCGATTTCTTTGTCCTGTTTTTTATTTTGCTTATGAAGAGGAAGCATTGGTTCATTCGTGAGTTTTTTCAGAAAGAAATGGGTCATGAGGTTCTGTGTTTCCAGGGGAGGGGGAGACGATATGGATAAGTTATTGTTCCATGCAGACAGCATCAATGATCAGATGGCCAGGTACGGTGTACAATTTGGTCTCTACAAAGATGGGCAGTTTGTGGAAAGGCTATTTCCCTTTGATCCGATTCCAAGAATTTTGGGAAAGGACGAATTTGCGAAGCTGGAGAAAGGGCTCGCCCAGCGTGTGCGGGCGCTGAATGCTTTCCTGGCGGACGTATACGGGAAAAAGCAGATCATCAAAGACGGCGTAGTGCCTGAGGAATTTGTGTATCGCTCACCGGGATACCTGGCGCAGTGCGAGGGCATCATGCCGGCAGAGGAAATATACAGCCATATTTCCGGCATCGATCTGGTGCTGGGAAATGATGGCAACTGGTATGTTCTGGAGGACAATCTCCGCATCCCGTCGGGGGCATCGTATCCATTGATCGCCAGGCAGCTGTGCCGCGAGTGCAGCCCCGAGACCTTCCGCAGCCAGAAAGTGCGGGATAATCGGAACTACGGCAAGCTCCTGAAGGAAACCATGGACTACGTGAACCGCGGCGGCATCAATGTCATCTTTACGCCGGGCCGCTACAACGCCGCGTATTTCGAACACTCCTACCTGGCCGAACAGGCAGGCGCCGTGCTCGCCGAGTGTGATGACCTGTTCGTGGAAAATGATACGCTCTACTATAGAAGTGACGAAGGCGCCATCCGCGTAGGCTCCGTGTATCGCCGGGTCAGCGATGAATACCTGGACCCCTTGTGCTTCGAGCCGTCGTCTCTTATCGGTATCCCGAATCTCATGAGCGCCTACCGCGCCGGCCATGTGGCGGTGCTGAACGCGCCGGGCAATGGCGTGGCCGATGACAAGGGCATCTACTATTTCGTACCGAAGATGGTGCGCTACTACCTGGACGAAGAACCGATTCTCCTCAATGCGCCCACCTACCTGCCCTACTACGAAGCGGACATGGACTACACGCTCAGCCACATGGAAAAGCTGGTCATCAAAGACGTGGCAGAAGCCGGCGGCTACGGCGTAGTTTTCGGCAGAGACTTGGCATCGGACAAACTGGAAGAGCTGAAAGCTTTGATCAAAAAA
The DNA here is from genome assembly GCA_963640485.1 of bacterium. GTDB lineage: Bacteria > Bacillota > Negativicutes > Veillonellales > Dialisteraceae > Dialister. The sequence continues at coordinate 1,575 of CAVHZP010000281.1, forward strand.
GAACCGCGGCGCTTTATTTCTCAGGAAATCATCGATTTCCAGGACCTCCCTGTCATGGATGGAGAGGGCCGCGCTATGCGTAAGGCAGACCTGCGCGCCTTCGTACTCACCGGGAAAGACACCGTGGTGTGGCCTAGCGGGCTCACCCGTTTCTCCCGCGTGGAAGGCGGTATGGTGGTCAATTCGTCGCAAGGAGGAGGCTTCAAGGACACATGGGTTATCTCTCAATAAATAAAGACAATCGCCTCTTTTGGCTGGGGCGCTATCAGGAACGGGTATTCACCACCCTGTCGTACCTGATCGGAAAATATGACGCCATGATCGATGGCGAACCTTTCGATTATGCCGGGTATTGCGAAGACCTGGGCATTGCGAATACCTACAACAACGCAGAAGAGTTCATGCGTTCCTATCTCTTCGATAAAGGAAATCCGGACTCTGTGAGAGCGGCAGCGGACATGATGATCGGAAACGGCATCGTCCTCCGCGACACCATCAGCAGCAAGACCCTGTCCTACCTGCAGATGGCCGTCTACGCCCTCGATATGGCATCGGAAAGCGAAGCGCCTTTGATGGAACTGCAGAAAGTCATCGACGACCTCATGGCCTTCCGCGGAAGCTATGACGATTTCATCGAAAATGAAAATATGCGAAATATCATCAAATGCGGCTCCGGGGTAGAGCGCATCAGCCTCTCCCTGTCCCTGGGCTACCACCTGCCCGCCGTGCCCACGGAAATCCATAAACTTCTCCGCCGACTGGAAAAGACCAAACTCAAAACCAATCCGGCAGCGCTGAAAGTCCTGTGGGACACCGACCTTCTGCAGCCTGGCGATACGCCGGTACCGAAGAAAAAACTTATCGAAGCCGATGAAACATTGTTTATCGTATGATAAAAAGCTGCGAAGGAGACTTCGCAGCTTTTTCCTTTGGTCGATGCTTGACGCCTAAGCCCTCTTCCCTGAAGAGGGCGGGTGATGCAAAGTCGGTAGTCGGGGCGCGTTTGCCGCATGTCTAACATCCTTCCTTTGGAAGGAGCAATGCTATTAAGTTAAAGATTTTAATGCTGGCGCTAAAAGTAAATTGTTGGTCTGACGTAAGAACGTAGACCCTTCTCCAAGGGTCTACTCACGTAAGGCTTGTATAACAAATCTATGCTATCGCTCTGCCTAAATTCCTTAACTTAACAGCATTGTTTCTCCGGGGGTCTACTTTCTTATGCTGGAGTAACAATCTGCGTTAAGCAGTAACACACCCATTTCATCGATAGTCTTGTGCCTCGCCTTGAACCATAGGGCGAATGTATGGTATGATGTACTTCATACTATAATAAGAGGGATTGGGGCTGGAGGTTTAGTAGTCAGTAATTAGTAGTCAGTGATCAGGACGCATTTGACTGCTGCATCACCCGCCCTTCGCTAAGTGAGGAGTGAGGAGTGGAGGTGCGCCGCATCAAATCATAAAGCGGCGCGAGTTTTGA
>CAVHZP010000282.1:0-3036 GCA_963640485.1 bacterium
CGTCGCCCCTTGGAGAAGGGGCCGCCCAATAGGGCGGGATGGAATGCGCCGAAGGTGCATAACGAGCAGTAGCGGAAAGCATGCCGATGTGAGAGAAAAGCTTAGTGCGATAACGCAAGTGCTGGTTGTGCCTCTGACGAGTCACTCCATCCTCCGCTAACGCGCGCCCCTTCTCCAAGGGGCTACTCCAGTAGGGCTAGCGGCAGCTGATTACTAAACCGATAGCGCTTATCCTGTACACGAAAGGAGTCCCCATGAAACCAGAAACATCTTCTCTCATCACCGTCGAGGGGCGGGTGCAGGGGGTGGGATTCCGTCCTTTTGTGTGCCGCGTGGCGAAGGGGATGGGGATCACCGGCACCGTGAAGAATCTGGGCGGTGTGGTGGAAATCAAAGCGAAGGGGAGCGAAGGTGCTCTCCTTCTTTTCATGGAAAAAATTAGAATGGCCGCGCCGCCCATTGGGGTGGAGCGGCTTTCTTGCGTGGCTATGGAAAATTTTGAGGCCACGGATTTCCGCGCGGTGGAAAGTAGCGGCGAGGTGGCGGCGCCGGTGTTTCCTGCGGACCTGGGGATTTGCGCAGACTGCGCGCGGGAGCTCGCGGACGAGAGGGATCGCCGGCATGGGTATCCTTATATTTCCTGCACCGCCTGCGGGCCGCGGTACACCATGATTCGCGGGCTCCCTTACGACCGGGAGCGGACGGCGATGGATGCGTTTCCCCTTTGCGAAGATTGCGCGGAAGAGTATAGAAATGAAACCGACCGGCGCTGCCACGCAGAGAGTATTTCCTGCCACACCTGCGGGCCGCAGCTTTGGGGATTGTCCGGGCGGCTTGGGGAAATAGAAAAAGACGCCGCCATGACGGAAGCGATTTCGCTGGTGCGCGAGGGTGCTATCATTCTCGTGAAAGCATTGGGCGGCTATCAGCTGGTGTGCCGCGGAGACGAAGAAGCGGCGCGGCGGCTGCGGCGCTTGAAGCATCGCGAGGGAAAGCCTTTCGGGCTGTTGGTTTCGTCTATAGCAGAAGCAGAGAAGCTGGTGGTGCTTTCGGAAACGGAAAAGGAATGGCTCTCGTCTCCCGCTCGACCTATGGTGCTGGCAAAGAGGCGAGCGGCGATCTCGCCAGCCGTAGCGGGCGAGGTGCCGCGGCTGGGGGTGATGCTGCCGTCCACGGGCTTTTACGCGCTCCTTGCCGAAGGCGCGGCGGCGCCGCTCATCGTCACCAGTGCGAACCGCAGTGGCATGCCCATGATTTACAAAGATGATGAGGCGAAGAAATTTTATGAAGCCCACGAGGGCATCGCCGGGATTTTTGGCTACCATAGAGAAATCCTCCGCCCGGCGGATGATAGCGTGGTGCAGGGAAATGGAAATCACTGCCAGCTCATTAGACGAACTCGCGGCTTTCTCCCCGAGCCCGCGGCGGTAGGTGCAAGCGTTCCGGTGCTTGCTTTCGGCGCAGACATGGCGCCGGGATTCTGCCTCGCCGGCGGCGGGCGATTCTATCCCGCTGAGATTCCCTGCGACCTCACGGCAGAGGGCGCAGAGACCTATTTCCTGGAAACCGAAAGGGACTGGGAGAAGCTTCTCGGCATCACGCCGAAGGCGATTGTGTGTGACAAGCACCCGCGCTACGTATCGCGAACGCTGGCGGAGCGGATTTCCCGGGAGCGGGACTTGCCGCTTTACGAAGTGCAGCACCACCACGCCCACGCCCTCTCGGTGATGGCGGAGCACGGCATGCGGGGGCGGGCGCTGGCTTTCGTTTTTGACGGTACCGGCTACGGTGATGACGGCACCATCTGGGGCGGGGAAATCCTGCGCTGCGATGGGATTTCCATGGAGCGGGTGGGGCATCTCACGCCGACAACGCTTATCGGCGGCGACCTTTCCATGCAGCAGGCGTGGAAGACCGCGCTGGGCTACCTCGCCGCTGCCGAGCTCCCATCGGAGGATCCCCGCTACGGCCTGGTGAAAGCAGCGATTTCCGGCGGCGTGAATACGATTTCAAATTCCAGCATGGGGCGCCTCTTTGACGCCGCAGCAGCGATTCTTGGCGTGGCCGATGAAAATCGTTTCAAAGGACAGTGCGCCATGGCCTTCGAGACGGCGGCAGGACGAGCGCTCGCCGAAGGGCGAAAGGGAAATCCCATTTCCTGGCACGGAAAAGAAGAAAGCGGCTGCCTCCTCTGGGACCCACGCCCGCTCATGGAAGCCATGGTGGCGCGCCGTGGTACAATAGAAGAGAAAGCCCTCGCGTTCCACCATGCCATCATAGACATGGTGGTAGAAAGCGCGACATTTTTCGGGGAGGAAAATATCATCCTCTCCGGCGGCTGTTTCCTGAACCAGATCCTCATGACCGGGGCGAAAGAGAAGTTGGAGTCCCTGGGGCACAAGGTCTATACGAACCAGGCCGTCCCTCCCGGCGACGGAGGCCTGGCGCTGGGGCAGGCGTGGTTTGGTAGCGGGGAGCAGCGGTAGAGGTTTAGGGATAAGGGATAGGGGATAAGGGATAAGGCGCATTTGACTGCGTAGTCAAACGAGTTAAGCCCTCTTCGTTGAAGGGCGGGTGATGCCTGCGCAAGTGAGGTAAGCATGTCCTTATCCCTTATCCCTAATCCAACAGCGTAAAAAGGAGAAAAACTATGTGTGTAGCCTATCCCGGCCGCGTGGTGTCCATCGACGGCACCCATGGCATGGTCGACTTTTCCGGCTCGGCGGTGAGAGTGAATCTCTCCATGGTGCCGGTGAAACTGGGTGACTACGTGCTGGTGCACGCCGGCATGGCCATCCAGATTGTAGAAAAAGAAGAAGCGAAGGACTGGATCAGTCTGTTTCGCGATTTGAAAGGGGATTAGGGATAAGGGATAAGGGATAAGGCGCATTTGACTGCGTAGTCAAACGTGCTAAGCCCTCTTCTCTGAAGAGGGTGCCTGTAGGGCGGGTGATGCCTTTTTACTTCGAGTTTCTTACTTCCGCTAGGGAACCACTGATTAAATCGTTATCTGAAATTATACTGGAATTTTTATGC
>CAVHZP010000283.1:0-3031 GCA_963640485.1 bacterium
AGCAGGCGTTATCGGTACTGCAGTAGCTGCAGGCACCATGCTCGCACAGTTCGGTGGTGGCAAATAATTTTGCTCACAATAAAAAACTCCAGCGTATTTTGCTGGAGTTTTTTATTGTGTGGAAAAGGGATAGGGGATAAGGGATAGGGGATAAGGCGCGTTTGACGGTAGCGGGACATGCGCATATGCCTTCTTCTTTGAAGAAGGCATATGCGCCTTATCCCTTATCCCTTATCCCTTATCCCCTATCCCTTATCCCTTATCCTTTTCTTCTCACATAACCCCGACCATCTCTTTCGCCAGTTCCACCAGCTTCTTCAGTGCCGGGGAGGCTTCTTTGAGAGAGGGGATGGCGATGCCTAAGATGATGGTTTCATTCGGTTCAAAGGGGCGGGTGACTACGGGGCCGCTCCATTCTTTTACCATCAATTCGTTATTGATGGCCACGCCAAGGCCGGCAGCCACCATACACCATGCGGTATAACTGCTTACCGTTGTGATGCGAGTCAAAGGTTTTACTTTGTATTTCTTCAAGAGGTCATCCATCTCCGCATTCTGGTGGGGGAGAAGGTTGATGAAAGGCACGTCATTCAGTTCCTCCGGATGGATGGCCTTTTTCTTGGCGAAGGGGTGGCCTTTGGGGATCTGCAGGAGCAGGCGGTCTTCCATGAGGGAAATCCAATCGCCGTTATAATCCTCCGGCTGGCTGGTGAAGGCGCAGGAGAGGCGGTGGGACGTGAGATCTGTCAGAATTTCCTGGTTACTCTCTTCCTTCAGGTGAATGGTCACATTGGGGTAGCGGCGGCTGTATTCGGCGAGAATTTTCGGCAGCCACGCAGCAGCCACACTGGAGTACGTGCCCACGTAAAGCGTCCCGGTCACGAGGCCTAAGATTTCATCACGGCGGACATTGATCTCATCGGACCAATAGAGGGTCTCGCGGATGCTCGGGAGCAGCGCCTCGCCTTCCGGCGTGAGCTTCACGCCCTGGGCGGAGCGGAAGAGGATAGGAAATCCGATCTCCTTCTCCATGCTGTCCATCATGCGGGTCATGCCGGAAGGGGAGTAGCCAAATTCCTCCGCCGCCGCTGACAGGCTTCCTTTTTCTAAAATCGATAAGAGTGCTTTGTACTTGATGATGTCCATAATGTCTCCTTGTTTGCGCTGAGAGGCGCTGGGGGTTTAGTAATTAGTAATTAGTAATTAGTGGTCAGTGGTCAGGACGCATTTCTTGCTAGTGCATACATAGAGATATTCCGGCTAGAGGGTTCAAGTGGTCAGTGGCCGGGCGTTTTTGACACTCGTCATAAAAGCGCCCTGATCACTGATCACTGATTACTAATTACTAACCTCCACCATTTTTTTAGTGACTTTTGTCCTTTATATTGTACCACGAAATGGCCATTTCGTTGATGAAAAAGAATCATTTACATAGTATTTTATGCCGAATAGTCATTCATGCATGACTTCATGTTCTCAAAACGAAGGAGAAGTGTTATAGTTATATGAGAGATTTGGTGCGCCAAATCTTGATTTCTGGTATGGAAGTAGCGAGAGTTATGCTATTGGGTTAGTAGTCAGTAATCAGTAATCAGTGGTCAGTGTGCAGCTTCCGCCTTTTCCCCTTCAAAAGGAAGGAGGGCACATTGCGGGAAACGCGTCCTGATCACTGATTACTGACCACTGATTACTAAACCACCCCCGCTTTTCCCCGATTTCCTCATGGAGGCAAAAAATGGCTAATTACAATCCGTATGAAAACATGCTTCACGTGCTTGATAAAGCAGCAGCTGTACTCGGGTACAAGGAGGCGGACTATGCGTTTGTTCGCTATCCGGAAAGAGAGCTGACCGTGAGCATTCCGATCATGATGGATGATGGACATGTAGAAGTATTCTCCGGCTACCGGGTGCAGCACTCCACTGCCCGCGGCGCGGCGAAGGGAGGCATTCGTTTCCATCCGGAATCGGACGAGAACGAAGTGAAGGCCCTGGCAGGCTGGATGACAATTAAAAACGCCATCGGAAATATTCCCTATGGCGGTGCTAAAGGAGGCATCAAGGTAGATCCCCATAAGTTATCTCAAAGAGAACTGGCGCGGCTTACCCGTGGATATATTCGCAAAATTTACCCCATTATCGGACCTGACCAGGACGTACCGGCACCGGACGTGAATACCAATGGCCAGATCATGGCGTGGATTGCTGATGAATACGCAGCCCTCTCCGGCAAATGGCAGCCCGGCGTGGTGACAGGGAAACCTCTCGTTACCGGCGGCTCTCTTGGTAGAAATGAAGCCACCGGTCGCGGCCTTCTCTTCACTCTGGAAACCTGGTGCGAAAAGAATGGCAAGGACATGAAAGACCTCACCATGATCGTCCAGGGCTTCGGTAATGTCGGCTCTGTGGGCGCGCTGCTGATGCATCAGAAGGGCGTCAAGATCACCACCATCGGCGATATTAATGGCACCTGGCACAATCCCAATGGCCTGAACATTGAAGAAATGTACACCTACGCCAACAGCCACGGCCGTTCCCTCAAAGGCTACACCGAAGAGGGGGCTACTATGATTCCTGACGAAGAACTTTTCGCTCAAGATGTGGACGTCATTTTCGTAGCGGCTATGGAAAATCAGCTGAACGAAAAGACCATGGAAAAGGTAAAAGCCCACCTGATCCTTGAAGGCGCTAATGGCCCTACCACCGAAGAGGCAGACGCTTACTTCGAAGCCCACGGCATCGAAGTCCTCCCGGACGTGATGAGTAACGTCGGCGGCGTGGTCGGCTCCTATTTCGAATGGGTACAGAACCGCACCGGCTACTACTGGACCGAAGAGGAATACAACGATCGCCTGTGGAAGAAGATGCGTCAGGCCTATGAAGATGTGTATGCACTGAAAGAGAAATACCACGTCACCTATCGCTTGGCTTCGTATATGCTGGCATTGTCCCGTGTAGTGGAGGCGCAGAACACGAGAGGGTTTTTAGGTTAAAATGCACGCAAAAAAGGACGCTTAGGGCGTCCTTTTTGC
>CAVHZP010000284.1:0-3017 GCA_963640485.1 bacterium
GCGCATTCCATCCCGCCCTATTGGGCGGCCCCTTCTCCAAGGGGCGACGCATTTAATAGAAGCGAAACATAGCGAAAATAGCATTCGTGACGACGCTCTTAACTTCTGCGAAGCCAACCCCCGCCCTTCGGGCCCTCCCCCTTCCAGAGGAAGAGGGTCAAAGCGGAATGCGGCGCACCTCCACGCCTCACTCCTCACTTCAGCGGAGCCAACCCCCGCCCTTCGGGTCCTCCCCCTTCCAGAGGAAGGAGGTAGAAAGCGGAAGAATGACGGTGGTTTCAACCACTCATCTTCTCATTATCTTATAACTTGCTTTCCTTAATTTCGATGACTTTGTATTTCAGTACGCCATTGGGAGCGTCGGCTTCTACGATGTCGCCGGCTTTGGCGCCTACGAGGGCACGGCCTACCGGGGATTCGTTGGAAATACGACCTTCGAAAGGATTGGATTCGGTGCTACCTACGATGGTGACTTCTTCCTGCATATGTTCTTCCAAATCTTCGATGAGAACGGTGGAGCCTACGTCTACGCGGTTCTTTTTACCTTTTTCAATGACCTGGGCGGTGCGGATCTGCTGTTCCAATTCCTGGATACGGCCTTCCAGGAATGCCTGGGCGTTCTTTGCTTCATCGTATTCGGAGTTTTCGGAAAGGTCGCCCATGGCAATGGCTTCTTTTAAACGCTGGGCTACTTCAGCACGTTTGACACTGCGAAGTTCGTCCAACTCCTGTTGCATCTTTTCAAGGCCTTCTTTGGTGACCAGGGTACGCTGCATTTCTGCCATGACAATTTGCCTCTTTTCTAGAATTTATTAGGATTACTACACTTCCCCCGCGAAGGGGCATATTTAATAGTATATAGCAAAAGGAAATGGGGTGTCAAATGGGATTATTAGTGGTGATTAGGGCTATCGGGTTAGTAGTCGGTAGTCGGTAGTCAGGGGTTGGAGACAGCTGGCAATCATCGCATCGGCAAGAGCTGGCGGATTAGTAGTCAGTAATCAGTAATCAGTGATTACTGACTACTAACCCGCACCAATCAAAAACAGAGCAGGAAAGTCCCGCTCTGTTTCTATTGCCCTTATTTGCTTTCGAAGAAGGCTTTGTATGCCAGATAGGTTTCGTAAGCGTCGGCCTTGGAGAGGAGGTCGTAGGGGGCGTGCATGGAGAGCATGGCTGTGCCGCAGTCTACGACTTCAGCGCCCCAGTCTGCCATCATGAAGGCGATGGTGCCGCCGCCGCCCTGGTCTACTTTGCCCAGTTCGCCGATCTGCCAAGCCACGCCGGCTTCATTGAAAATGCTGCGGATTTTCTGGAGGAATTCTGCATTCGCATCGTTGCTGCCTGATTTGCCGCGAGCGCCGCCGTACTTGGTGAGGTTGATGCCGTAGCCCAGGAAGGAAGCATTGTCCTTTTCGGAAACTTCTGCAAACATGGGGTCCAGGCAGGAGTTCACGTCAGCGGAGAGCATTTCGCTGTTTTCCATGGTTTCATAGAAATCAAGAATGCTATGCTGTCCCTGCAGAGAGAGGAGCTTCATTACGAATTTTACGAAATAAGAAGATTCCATGCCGGTGTTGCCGTAGGAGCCGATTTCTTCTTTGTCGGTGAGGAGAGCTGCCTGGGTCTTTACGCCGGGTTTTGCTGCCAGGATCGCTTCCAGGTTGGCGAAGGAGCAAACGCGGTCGTCCTGACCATAGGAAGCGATGAGGGAGCGGTCGAAGCCTACATCACGGCTCTTGGTAGCTGGTACGAGTTCCAGTTCTGCAGCGGCGAAGTCTTCTTCTTCGATGCCGTAGGTTTCTTTCAGCATGTTCATGAAAACTTCTTTCGGCTTCAGATCTTCTTCAGCGTTGGTGCCGGCGATGGCCTGCAGCTGTTCACCGGTGATGCCGTCAGCCAAGGTCTTCTTCATCTGGTCCTGTGCCATGTGGATCAAGAGATCGGACACGTAGAAAATCGGGTCGTTGTCATTGAGACCCACGTTGATTTCCACTTTCTTGCCGTCTTTGGTGTACACCACGCCGATGAGCGCCAACGGAATGCAGGTCCACTGGTATTTCTTGATGCCACCGTAGTAGTGGGTGCGGAAATATACGATACCTTCCTGCTCATGGACCGGGTTTGCTTTCAGGTCCAGGCGCGGGGAGTCGATGTGAGAGCCGACGATCTTGATGCCTTCGTGCACCGGTTCTTCACCGATGACAGCGAGAATCACAGACTTGCCTTTCTGGTTCCAGTACACTTTGTCGCCGGGCTGCAGGGAATCCATGGAGTACACCGGTTTGAAGCCGGCTTCCTCGGCGCGGCGAATGATTTCCGAAGCCGCCAGACGCTCGGTGCGGGCGGTGTCCAGGAATGCTTTGTACTTTTCGCCATAGTCCATGACAGCCTTGCGTTCCTCGCTGTCCATACGTTGCCATACAGACTTGGTTCTGCTATATGTTTCTTTCATAGGGTAAGCCTCCTTTAGAGAATGATTATCATAAAGTCTATTATAATCAGTTAACGGGAAAGGTTCAAGGCGCGGAATAGGGGAATACCGCTAGTGCGAACATGTCGATGCAGCTTCTAGCTGCTAGCTGCTGGCTTCTAGCAGGCTAGGGAAACACTGATTAAATCGCCATCTGAATTTCTGACCAGCCCAATGGTGCAAGACGAGGAGGAATTTCCCGCGCATACCGAAGTATGAAAGGGAAATCCCGACGAAGTATTGCGCCATTGGGCCAGAAAGTCAGATGAATAGCGATTTAATCAGTGGTTCCCTAGAGATACATCTCACCGAGGAGCGCTACACGCACAGAGCACGCAATTAGCAGTCAGCAAAGTATTTCCCGATTCCATTAAAATCGGGACGCACTTCGCTCTCAGCGACATGCTTCTCCGGCCGGCTAGCAGCTAGCAGCCAGCAGCTAGAAGCTACACCACTATGTTCGCACTGGCGGCATCAGCACACACCGCTTATTCTCCCGGAAATATTTTATTCAGCCAGTATGTCAGCCCTGCGAAGACGGCCA
>CAVHZP010000285.1:0-3013 GCA_963640485.1 bacterium
TGGCGGTCTCGGTGCTGGTGAGCGTACTCCCCTTTCTCTGGTGGGAGAGAGACGAAATGAAATTTTATGTCGTTTCCTTCTTCTGCCTCCTGGTGATGACCATGACCTACCAGGCTTCAGCGGGTATTTTCATCATCGAGACCTTGTTCCTCTCTTTCTTCTCCTGGATTCGCGGAGGAAATGGGAAATCCATTTTCCTCTGGATCCTGCGGGCGGCGATGATTTATGTGGTGTCCCTGCTGACTTTTAAGCTGTTCTTTTTGCGCCCGCCCATTGAGAATTATATTTCTATCGACGTGGTATCTCCGGCGCTGCTGCCGCAGACGTTCCTGCAGAACGCATCAGCCTATCTTGCCACCGTGTGGCAGGATCTGAATCCGGTGACCCGCCTCTTTAGCGCGGCCACGGTCCTCTTCTGGCTCCTTCATGTGCGGAGAGCCACGAAACAAAATCGTCTCCTCACGCTGCTTGCTGCTTTGGCTTTCCTCACGGTGACGGCGGTGCTTTCCTATGGCGTGTACCTGGTCTTTGAGAAACCGTTCCTCTCCGCCCGGGGGCTCTTGGGCATGGGCGTGTGGCTCTCGTTTCTCCTGATTTCCCTGGTGGCCATGGCGGAGAAAAAAGGCGCCGCCCGGTGGCTGGTGCTCCTCATGGCCTGGCAGCTCATCGCCGGCGCCGCGGCCTACGGCAATGCATTGGCGGAGCAGAAACGGTACACCGATTTCCGCGTGCAGATGGTGGTGCAGGACTTGAATACTCTGCACCTCACCAAAGACAATGCCATCCGGTATCACATCCTGGGAGATATCGGGAAAGCGCCGCTGGTGAGAAATACAGAAGGGGAATATCCAGCGGTGAAGCGGCTGATCTATCCCACCTTTGCCAATGGCGGCGCCTGGTTCCCGTTTTATTTCTATTTCTACCACGACCTGGCGCTCCACGCAGAGGCTGAAGGCGATCCCCTGGCCTATACCCATTTGCCGGTGGCGGTGGAGAATCGCTACCACCGCATCCAAAGCGACGGGAAGGACGTGCTGATCAGCCTCAAGGCCAGCAGCTACGAGTCCATGGAAATCAAAGAATGGGAGCGGGGGAATGGGTAGTTTCAAGGAGGTAAGGCTATCGGTTTTGTAGTCAGTGGGCATGCTGGCGGTTACGGAACTATATTGCGAGCGGTATTTTCTCTTTGTTACATCAGCTCTAAAATGCGTCGCCCCTTGGAGAAGGGGCCGCCCAATAGGGCGGGATGGAATGCGCCGCAGGCGCATAATAAGCAGTAGCGGAAAGCATATCAAACTCTTACTATTATTTCCCTAGCTCCTAGCCCCTAGCTAAAAACTCCTTGCTATGAGGCAGCAGTCAAGTGCGCCCTGATCACTGACCACTGATTACTAATTACTAACCTGCTGGCGGCAGCAACACCAACAAGAACGGAGGTGATCCCATGGACGGAAGAAGAAAAATATCTCTCCTCCTCGGCGGGATTTTTCTTGTCATGCTTTCGCTGAATAGCCTCTACGGTCTTTCGGTGGGCGACGACTATGTATACTCCTTCCTGTGGGAAGGGCACTCCATTTACGAGCCTCTGTCCGAAGACGCGCGGCGGATTGATAGCTTTTCGGATATCGCCGTCTCCGCCTGGGCCTACTACCTCACCTGGGGCGGGCGGCTGGTGGCGCAGGCCATGGCCATGGGTTTCCTGTGGATGCCGAAGTGGGTCTACGACATCGCCGCGTCATTGGCGGCGGTGCTCCTGGTGCTCCTGGTGCAGTGGATCGCCCGCGAAGGGCGGGTGACGCTCACCCTCTCGCCGCTGGCGGTGGCGATGACGGCCTTTTCCTTCTGGAGCTTTCACGCCCATTTCGAAGGGATTTTTTTATGGATCGACGGCAGCTGCAATTATTTATGGCCACTGCTACTCCTCTTGCTATTCCTCTTGCCCTACATCCGTCACTACTTCACCGATGGCGCCGTGATATATAAATCCTATATGACGCCACTGCTCTTCTTCCTGGGGCTTCTGGCGGGAAACGGAAATGAAAACACCATTTGCTGGATCGGCCTCTTCGGATTTTTTTATTTGCTTCATTGCTTCCGGAAAGGAAATCTCCGCGGCTGGATGGTGGCGGGGTTTCTGGGACTCACCATAGGCTACGGTCTTCTCATGCTGTCGCCGGGCAATTTCCTGCGTCTGGCGGAGCGACATGAGGCCGACGCCTTTTCTCATATCCATGTGAAAGGGCTGGTGCTTCTCTGGAGCAACACCATTTTGCAATCGCCGCTGTGGTTCTATTTGCTGAAAGGATTCCGGAAATGGAAATCTCTCTCTCAAAGTCCCTACGGCAAGAAATATCTCCACCTGGCGCTGTGGATGACCGCCCTGGCCTGGTGCTTCAATCTCATCATGCTGGCATCGCCGGAATTTCCCAACCGAAGCCTCTTCCCGGCTATGACCTTTTGCATTTCCGCCGTCTTCCTCTTACATCGCGCGGGAGAGGCGAGCGGCGTCAATGTTCTCTCGATTTCCACCGCCCGCTTCTTCACGCGCCTCGCAGCGCTCTATTTCCTCTGCACCTTCTCCGTGACCCTCTGGTGGTTCATAGGCGCCTGGGAGTGGCGGGAGAATCTTATGGAGAACGTGGCCGCCTGCGGCGAGGAGGAGGTCCTGGTGCTGGAAGAGGACCTGCCCCGCGGCGAGCAGCACTGGTACCTCTTGAGCGGTCTCCACACCTACGGCAGCGGGATTTCCAGTGACGAAAAGAATTGGAGAAACGTGGCCTTCGCCCGCTATTACCACATCGGCGGCATCCGCCTGCGGAATGGAGACGGGAATTAAGAAAGAAAGTGCAAGTGGAGGTTCGCATCGAGAGTGGAGTGTGAAGAGTGGAGAGTGGAGTGGTGGTGCGCCGCATCAAATTGGAAAGCGGCGCGAGTTTTGAAGTAGGTACGCGTGTAACGCTTGCGACCGCTTTTTTGCTATGTTCCATTATCCTTAAAAGCGTCGCCCCTTGGA
>CAVHZP010000286.1:0-2975 GCA_963640485.1 bacterium
ATGATGCGGAAGACAAAAACAAAATCACTCTGGGCGGCACGACCTACAGCACTTCTGAGGAAGGCACACCTTCCGGCGGCACCACCATCACCAATGTGTCCTACGCGACCGTGACCGACAAGAAGGCAGAAGGCTATGATGGCAGCCAGGCGGTTAATATGGATCGGCTGAACGACTCCATCGACGAGGTGAAGTCGGAAATCGGCTCTGTCAATGGCGGCGGGCATACGACTGATGGCGATGGCATCTTGAAGGATGATCTTAGAAATACTGTGGGAGAAGGCGACGACAAGACCTACACCCATACCACTGTGGTGGACGCCATCAACAAAGTGGATACGAAAGTGGAGGATTTGAAAAACACTTTTAACGAAACCAAAGAAGATTACGATAAGAAATTCAATGATTACGATAAGAAAATTGATGCGGCCAATGCCAACCATACTGCCTTTACCGTCAATGAAGAAGGGACAGCGGCGCCCACCGATGGCACCTATAGCAAGGAGGGGAATTTGCAGCTGAAAGTAACCACCGACGTCAATGGCAAGAGCACCTATAACGTGAAGCTGGCCGATACGGTCGTATTGGGCAAGAACAGCAATGCCATCACCTTAGACGGTACGACAGGCGAAGCGACGATTTCCCAAAAACTCACTGTCGGTGATAGCAAAAGCGGCATCACCATCGGGAAGCCGGAGAATCTTGGCAAGTACACGAAAGACGTGGGAGAACATAAGCAGGGGGACACCATGGAAGGCTACGTAGTGGAAGGCCTGGTCAATACCACCACCCACTATGAGGGATTCGCAAATGGCGACGGCAAGGCAGCCACCGAAGAGCAGCTGAAAGAAGCGGTGGGGGATATTAACCTGAACCTGGAAGAGGTCAATACCCGTATCGATAACAATGCCGACCATATCCAGAATCTCAGCAATTCTGTCAGCAAGCTGAATACCCGGGTGAACCGTGTAGGCGCTGGTGCGGCAGCCCTGGCGGCCCTCCATCCACTGGATTTCGACCCCGATGACAAATGGGACTTCGCCGGCGGCTACGGCAACTATGCCGGCGCCAATGCCACCTCCATCGGCGCCTACTACCGGCCAAACGCAGACACCATGCTGAGTGTAGCCGGCTCTTTCGGCGGCGGTGAAAACATGGTCAATGCCGGTGTATCTCTCAAACTCGGCAGCGGCGAACACAGCACCACCTCCAAAGTGGCCATGGCCAAAGAAATCAAAACCCTCCGCGCCACCGTGGAAGAACAGGGCAAACAGATCGCCGCCCTCACCGTGCTGGTAGAGAAACTGACCGGCGAGAAAGCGGAAGGGCCGGAAGCAGAGGAGGCTCCTGAAGCGGTTTGAGGAAATTAGCGAGGAGAGCGCTATTGGTTTTGTAATCGGTAGTCGGTGGTCAGTAGTCGGGCCGCGTTTGACGCTGGAGTCGTCAGACCATCAGACAATCAGACGCCAGATCATCAGACGTCTGACCGTAGATGCCTGCTGTCTCAGCGGAAAAAGGAAAACTTTCGCGGAAAGCCCAACGCGCCCTGACTACCGACCACTGACTACTAAATGAGTGACATTTTCATGTTGATTTCTAATCAAATCAATATTGACAAAATGTATTCCCACCCCGTATAATCAATTCATACTTGTATATTACATTCAGCAAAAGCGCTGTCCTTGTGGACGGCGCTTTTTGCGTTTTTAGGGAACCACTGATATCGATTTAATCAGTGGCTCCCTAGGGAGGGACCAATTATGATGAATAAAAAATGTAAAATCGCACTGGCTGCTTTGGCTATGGCAGCTGCTACTTTGGGCGCATCAATCACCAGCGTGGTGGAAGCCGCAGAGAAGAAGCCGGTCATCGGCATCACCTGGAAGAGCAATACCCAGGACTATTCGGCTTTCAAAGCCATCATTGAAGCAGCCGGCGGCACTCCGGTGGAATTGGATCAGGTCACCAGCAAAGAGATTCTCTACGGGGATGATCTGACGATTTCTGATGAATGCATTTATCCTTCCGGCATGCTGAAGGAAGAGTATGCTGATGCCATCAAAGACAACCACTTCGATAAAACCAATGTGAAGAAAGTCATGAAAGGCATCGATGGCGTATTCTTCACCGGCGGTGAAGATGTCAGCCCGTCGCTTTTCAAGGTGCCGCAGAAAGAGGAAAATGCCGGCGAGGGCATCAATGCCACCCGCGATATTTCTGACTACACACTGATGGCGTACTGCATGAAGAAAGATATCCCGGTCTTTGCTGTTTGCCGCGGCGAGCAGGTGATGGGTATCGTTCATGGCGTTACCTTCATCCAGGACATCCCGACCTATTATCATGAACAGGGCGTCTTCTATGATGGACTTCACCGTACCGCTGTCAACGCATGGGGCCGCGACTATGCGCGTCACAATGTGGAAATCTTTGATAAAGAGTCCCACCTCCATGACATTGTAGGCGGCACATCTCTGGAAAATGTTTCCTCCTGGCATCACCAGGCCATCGGAAGCCTGGAAGGCACAGACCTGATTCAGACGGCCCGCACGGTGGATAAGGGCGTAGAAATCGTGGAAGGCATCGAAAACCCGACGAAGAAATTTTTTGTGGGCGTACAGTTCCATCCGGAAAATGATTTGAAACACGTGCTGGTGCAGGGCGAAGATCCGAAGGACTACATGGATCAGGATATTTCCATGAAATTCTTCAAGGCTCTGGTAGAAGCAGCTAAGAAATAATTCGAATCCAATAAGCGCAAACAAAAAGGACTGCGAAACGATGAGAAATCATTTTTTCGCAGTCCTTTTTATTTAGTAGTCGGTAGTCGGTGGTCAGTAGTCGGGCGCAATAGACGCAGGAGGCAGTGGGGCTATTGCAGAATGGATCCTTTGGCTTCGCTCAGGATGACGGTATGAGGGAAGTCGGAAGAGTCAGTGATAGCCTAAAGCAGGCTTGCTGTCGCTGTAGCTAAA
>CAVHZP010000287.1:0-2946 GCA_963640485.1 bacterium
TTGCTACGGAGAGCATGCCGGCGAAGAGGAAAATCGTTACCCAGTCAATGCCTGCGTATGCTTCTTTTTCCTTCAGGCAACCGGTGATAACGCAAAGGATAGCGCCGGAAACTGCTGCGGTGTGAAGCGGAACAGTCTTGAGATCCAGAGCCATGCAGAGTACAACGCCCAGCATGATGCCACCGGAAATCCACATTTTTGCTTTGCTCTTCGGAGCGCTGTCATCAGAAGCGCCTGCTTCTTCACGAGCGGCTTTCACAGCTTCTTCGTCCAATTCGCCAACGGAATGATCCGGGAGGAACTTGCGGCCGATGAAAATCATATAGAAGAAAATGATGATAGACAGCGGAATACCAATGAAGGCAAATTCGAAGAATCCGAAGGTCGGAAGGCCTGCTGCAGAAAGAGCGCCGGTAACGATAACGTTTGGCGGGGTACCGATCATGGTGATGGTGCCGCCGACGTTAGCAGCGATTGCCAGAGGCATCAGCTGCTTAGAAGCAGAAATCTTTGCTACGTTACAGATACCGATGATAACCGGCATGAGGCAAGCTACCGTACCGGTATTGGAGGATACAGAAGAAAGCGCGATGGTAACGAGCATGATAGCGCCCATGAGCTTTACTTCGCCGGTGCCTGCTTTTTTAACGACAGCAACGCCGATGGCTTCGGCAAGGCCGGTCTTAAACATAGCTGCGCCGATGACGAACATACCACCGAAGAGTACGACGGTGGAGTCAGAGAGGCCGGCATATACAGCCTTCGAGGGGAGAATCCCCAGAATCCCTAAGATGGTACAAGCTGCCATAGCGGTGACAGCCAGAGGGATTAATTCTGTAATGAACAGAAATGATGCGATAGCCAGTACACACAGTGTGATAATGGCTGGATCCATAAAATTCACCTTCCTTAACTTATTAATGGTGTGCTATGAGCCCCATCCGGTACGCGATGGAAACTCCCTCCGTAGCTCCTCCATGCCGCGCGCCTTCTCTCGCCATAAAGAAAAGCGCCTTTGAAATATAATGGCAGAAATCTGATTACATGAAGAAATAGCGGAGCCTCCCCCTTTCTACTGAACCTTCTATCCTCCTATCCTTTCTATGGTCCCCGGGGAAATGGGACATGGATCTATGTATGGCCTCTTTCCCATTTTTTAGAACGCCATTTACATAGGTACCGATGGATATTTTATATCATGAAATTTATTTTTTGCAACCCCCTTGAAATCGACCAGCCCTCAATTATACGATAACTACTCACCTTTTTATCGGATAACAACCCCATCTACTTGCTTCTAATTTGCAATTTCTGAAATGCAATTTAAATTCCCTCCCCCACTTCTGCCAAATCCCCCATATTATTTATATCGTATGCTATATTGTTTCTCTTCTCCCCTCCTTCCTTTTTGTTGCATTTGCATTTCGCCGCCGCCAGGAAAATCCCCATCAAAAAAGCAGCCAGAGGCTGCTTAGAAAAAATACGGTAGGTGGGTATTGAAGATGTTTATAGCGTTCGAGGTTGAGGGATAAGGGATAGGGGATAAGGGATAAGGACGCGTTTAACAAAGTAGTCAAACGCGCCAAGCCCTCTTCTCTGAAGAGGGTGCCCGTAGGGCGGGTGATGCAAAACACCTCTTCTCATCATCCGGCCTAACGGCCACCTTCTTCAGAGAAGAAGGCATATTCCCATCTCCCGCTACCGTCAAACGCGCCTTATCCCTTATCCCTTATCCCTTATCCCCTATCCCTTATCCCTTCTCCGCGCAACAAAAAAACTCCAGCGGAGTAAACCACTGGAGTTTCTTATTACGCTAGAGATTAGCGACCGAACTGTGCGAGCATGGTGCCTGCAGCTACTGCAGTACCGATAACGCCTGCTACGTTCGGGCCCATTGCCTGCATCAGGAGGTAGTTGGACGGGTTGTCCTTCAGACCTACGACCTGGGATACACGAGCTGCCATCGGTACAGCGGATACGCCTGCGGAACCGATGAGTGGGTTGATCTTGTTGCCGGAGGTAATTCTCATGATCTGGCCGAAGAGTACGCCGCCTGCAGTACCTGCTGCGAATGCAATCAGACCGAGGACGATGATTTCGATGGTTTCCAGACGGAGGAATTTGTCGCCGGTCATGGTGAGGCCGGTGCCGGTTGCCAGGAAGATGGTGACGATGTTGCAGAGTGCGTTCTGCGCGGTGTCAGAGAGACGGGCAGTTACGCCGGATACTTCGAAGAGGTTGCCAAGGCAGAGGCAGCCCATCAGTGCTGCTACCGGCGGGAGGAGCAGGGATACAACGATGGATACAACGATCGGGAACATAACCTTTTCGAAGTGGGTTACAGGGCGAAGGTTGGTCATCTTGATTCTACGCTGTTCTCTGGTGGTGCAGAGTTTCATGATTGGCGGCTGAATCAGCGGAACCAGGGACATGTAGGAGTATGCTGCTACTGCGATAGCGCCCAGGAGTTCCGGAGCCAGTTTGGATGCCAGGTAAATAGCGGTCGGGCCGTCAGCGCCACCGATGATGCCGATAGCGGCAGCCTGCGGAGCGGTGAAGCCGAGAACCATAGCACCTGCGAGGGCTACGAATACGCCGATCTGAGCTGCTGCGCCCAGGAGCATGGTCTTCGGGTTAGCGATGAGGGGACCAAAGTCGGTCATTGCGCCTACGCCCATGAAAATCAGCGGCGGGAAAATTTCGTATTTGATACCGAAGCCGATGGCCATCATAACGCCCATTTCGTCTTCGAACCCGGTGTTCGGGAAGTTAGCCATGATATCGCCGAAAGCGATTGGCAGAAGAAGCAGTGGTTCATACTGCTTAGCGATAGCCAGATACAGAAGTACAAGGCCTACGCCGATCATAACAACGTTTTCCCAGGTCAGTGCGGCAAAGCCGGAGTCTGTCCATACGGAAACGAGAGCTCTCATAAAGCCGTCCATA
>CAVHZP010000288.1:0-2929 GCA_963640485.1 bacterium
CACCATTGGGCTGGTCAGAAATTCAGATGGCGATTTAATCAGTGTTTCCCTAGCCGGCCAGCAGCTAGCAGCTAGCGGCCAGGAGCTTTATTGACATGTGGGGCTGGCGGTAACATCTCTATATTCCCCCGAAAGGAGTCAATCATGTTTTCCCTCTGGTGGCCTGTGGCCCTGATCGTTTTTTCTGATGTGCTGTATCAGATCTGCGCGAAAAAAATTTCCTCCAACGCTTCGCCGCTGGCGGCGCTGGGGATGACGTACCTGGTGAGCGCGCTCGTGTGCGCTGGCCTCTTTGAAATCCTGGCGCCGGGAGAAAGTCTCCTGGCAGCGCTCTCCGCCGTGCCGCTTCCGGCGGTGGTGGTAGGGATTTCCATCGCCGGCCTGGAAGTGGGGACGATTTACATGTACCGCGCCGGTTGGCCCATGAACATCGGCTTCATGGTTTACACCGCCATCATCGTGGTCCTCCTCCTATTCATCGGCGCCTTCGTCTACGGCGAACCATTGACCGCCCTCAAATGCGCCGGCGCCTTCCTGGCGTGCGGGGGGATGTACCTTATTGTGCGGTAGTTAGTGGGGATACGGCTGGTGCAAACATGTCGGTGTAGCTCCTGGCTGCTAGCTGCTAGCTGCTAGTAGGCTAGTGCGAACATCTCACCGAAGAACGTTATATACACAAGGTGCGCGCCAACCTCTACCGCAAGCGGTCCCCCTCCTTCCGGAGGAAGGAGGTTAAAGAGGAATGGTCCTTTCACTGGAAGGGGGGAGAACCGAAGGGCGGGGGCTAAGAGGGCGAAGCCTTTCTTCGCAAGCTCTCTTCTTTGAAGCGGGTGCCCGTAAGGGCAGGTGATGCTCCTTACCAGCAGTTAGCAAGGTATTTGCTGCTTCCGTTCATCGCGGGGGGGCACTTTGCTCTTCGGCGACATGTTCCTCTAGCCGGCTAGCAGCCAGTAGCTAGTAGCTAGAAGCCGCAGCGACATGTTTGCACTGGCGGCAGCAGCACCATTTCGAAAGGAGTCTCTTTATGAATTTTTCTTACATCTGGCCCGTGGCCCTGGTCGTCCTCTCCAGCGTGGGCTATCAAGTGGGGCTGAAAGAGGTGGCCCACGGCGGCGAGCCTATGGCGGCCTTGATGCTTACCTATCTCGCCGCAGGGGCGGCGTCGTTTGTGATTTATTTCTTCCAGGCGCCGAAAGGGGAAAATCTGTTGAAAGGGATTTTCTCCGTGAATATTTCCGCCGTGGGTCTTGGTCTCACCATCGTGGGCATCGAGGTGGGGAGCATGTTCATGTTCATCGCCGGCTGGCCGGTGAATACGGCGTTCCTCGTGGCCAACAGTCTCATCGTCCTGGCTCTCATGATCGCAGGCGCCATTCTCTACGAGGAAAAATTAAAACCCCGGCAGATTGCCGGGGTGGTGGTGTCCATGGTGGGGATTGGGGGTATGATGTGGTGAAGGGATAAGGGATAAGGGATAAGGGATAAGGGATAAGGGATAAGGGATAAGGGATAAGGATTGTGCTTACCTGCTTCCTCATCGTAGCCGTAAACCGTTCACCGTGTAACCGTAATCCTGGCGTGATTACGATAGCGGGAGATGGAGTGCTATCCGTTTACACGGTAGCCGTATATATTCCATTTCCCATTATCGGTTAAAGAGCCGGTCAACGGTCACACGGTAAACGGAGAACGGTGGTGAGGAAGCAGGTACGCGCGTCCCTATTTCCAAAACTCGCGGTGCGCCACCACTCCTACTTTAGAAGGCATCACCCGCCCTACGGGCACCCTCTTCAGTGAAGATGGCTTGTGTGAGGAAGCAGCTAAACGCGCCTTATCCCTTATCCCTTATCCCCTATCCCTTATCCCTTTTTCACCGCCGCCAGGAGCTCTGCTTTCGTAGCCACTTGGAATTTCGAGAGCAGTTCGCCTACGTGGTAGCGGACGGTGCGGGGGGAGATGTTCAGAATCTGGGCGATGGCTTTGTAGGTCTTGCCCTGGGTCAGCATTTCCAGAATAATTTTCTGTCGCTCCGAGAGGTCCGAGTAGTTTGCCAGTTTCGCTTCGGACAATCGTTTATGGAAGAGCTCGTAGTTCGCGCGGGAGGCAGCGACGGGAAACACTTTCGGGTCCGGCATGAGGCTCCAGGGGTTCGACGCGTGGATATGGGCGATTTTGAGGTCGTCGCCGATTTTTTTGAAAACCATGGTGACTCGCTGATTTTCTGTCAAAAGCGTCTTCGGCATAGGCACCGTGAGGGGCACTTCGCAGATGAGGACCAGCACCAGGCGGGTGATGGGAAATACAGCGTACTTGATTTTTCCGATTTCCAGGGCCGGCACGATCTGCATGTCCCGCTGGTGGCTGTAGGCCTGTATGGCTTCTTCGTAGGAGAGGTATACTTCCCCTTCGCAGGCGCCGATCCAGCTGTAGTTGTCCTTGCAGAGCCAGGGGTCGAAGTCCTTGGGGTGCACGGTCTTTTCGAAAAAGGCGTGGATTAGACTGTCTGCCATATCGATGGCTTTCTGACGAAGCGCCTGCCACTCCGGTAAGTTGTTCATTGGATGCTCCTTTGATGGATAAAAGAAATTCTATATAAATTATATAACAAATAGAAGAGGCGTACAATTTAAAGTTTTTGGGGCTGGGTTTGGAAAAAATTATTGGAACAAGGGATAGGATAGGGGATAAGGGATAAGGGATAAGGCGCATTTGGTTGCTGAGTCAAGTGCGCCTCGCCATCTTCTCTGAAGAGGGGGCTCGAAGGGCGGGTGATGCTTCAGCACTCTTCACTTTTGTTAAACGCGTCCCTATCCCTTATCCCCACATTGCGTATCTCCCCTCATTCCTATATAATGAGTCAGAGTTTCATATTTCATAGGGAACCACTGATTAAATCGTTATCTGAAATTATACTGGAATTTTTATGCAA
>CAVHZP010000289.1:0-2928 GCA_963640485.1 bacterium
CTGTAGCACCAGCCGGCCAGCAGCTAGCAGCCAGAAGCTAGGAGCTTCACCGACATGTTCGCACCAGCGTCAATCCCCACTATTTCCTTGCAGCCCCGTACACCTCCGCGAAGGTCACGCCGGCTTCCTGGGCTACGGCTTTGACGGATTCATACTCCGGGTAGCATTTGGTTTTTCCCTGCAGGGTGACTTCTTTCACCTGCACGTTTCCAAAAGGGGTCTCGATTTCTTTCTTTTCTCTTTTGAGGATGGAGCGCATGACGCTGGGAAATTCGCGGATGCCGATGGTGGTGGTTTCTTCGAAAATGATTTGTTCCAGCTCTTCCATCTGGTCTTCTTTGCAAATCACCGTGAGCTCCCAGGCGGGGCGGTTCTTTTTCATGTAAATCGGCGTGTAGTGCACGTCCAGGGCGCCGGCGGCCATGAGTTTCTCCATGGTGTAGCCCAGCACTTCGCCGGAGGCGTCGTCGATGTCGGTTTCGATTTTTACGATTTCATCTTTCTCCGGGGTCTCGTCGGTCTCGATGAGGTAGGCGCGGAGGATGTTTGTCCGTTCGGTGTAGGCTCTCTTGCCGGCGCCGAGGCCCACTTCCAGGACGTTGAACTGCTTCGGCAATTTGTGGCTGGTGCAGAGGGCGGCGGCGATGGCGGCGCCGGTGGGCGTCACGTATTCGCCTTTGGCGTCCATGATTTCCAGGGGCATGTCGTAGGCGGTGACGATGTTCAGCGTCGCGGGGACTGGAACAGGGAGGACGCCGTGCTGGCAGCGAACGGTGCCGGTGCCTTCGGTGAGTTTGGGGACGATGACGTCTTCGATGCCCAGGCTGTCGAAGCAAACGGCGGCAGCGATGATGTCCACGATGGAGTCAATGGCACCGACTTCATGGAAATGCACTTCTTCCAGCGGCAGCGCGTGGGCGGCGGATTCGGCTTCAGCGACGATGAGGAAAATCTGATTCGCCAGTTCCTTCGCCGATTCGGTCATGTCGGTGCCTTCAATGATGGCCTGCACGTCAGCCAGGTGGCGGTGTTCGTGATGATGGCCATGGGCATGGTCGTGAGTATGGGCATGGTCATGGTGATGATGCCCTTCGCCATGGCAATGGCAGTGATGTTCTTCCTCGCCCTCATGACAATGGCAATGGTGTTCCTCTTCGCCTTCATGGCAGTGGCAGTGGTGTTCTTCTTCGCCTTCATGACAGTGGCAGTGATGCTCTTCTTCGCCTTCATGGCAGTGGCAATGGTGTTCTTCTTCGCCTTCATGGCAATGGCAATGGTGTTCCTCTTCGCCTTCATGACAGTGGCAGTGGTGTTCCTCCTCGCCGTCATGGCAGTGGCAATGCTCTTCTTCCTCTTCATGACAATGGCAGTGCTCTTCTTCGTGGTGGTGGCCATGATTTCCTGCATCAACGGCCACGACATCGCCATAGAGGTACGCCATGTCGTGGTCGTGGTTCTCGTGGGCTTCGTCAAGGATCACGTTGAAATCGCAGCAGGCAATCCCCGATTTCTGCACACCGGAGATTTCAATGGAGAATCCATCGGCAGGAATCGAATTCATCGCTCTCTCCAGCGCGTCCAGGTCCGCTCCTAAGTCGAGCATGGCGGCCACAAACATATCTCCGCTGATGCCGGAGGAGGTTTCTAAGTAAATACTCTTCTTGCCCATGGTAGGTCTCCTTTGTAATAATACAGTGTTTAACGTATGCGGTTTAGGGATAAGGGATAGGGGATAAGGGATAAGGCTCGTTTGACTGTAGCGGGAGATGCACCTATGCCTTCTTCTTTAAAGAAGGTTGATGCGAACTCTCGCAGGCATCCCCCGCCCTTCGGGCCCTCCCCCTTCCAAAGGAAGGGGGGTACATTGCGGTAAACGCGCCCTTATCCCTTATCCCCTATCCCTTATCCCTTAAATTCCCTAGCCCCTTCCCTCTGCCAATCTATTGATCTGCGTCGCCACGTAGCCGGCGCCGAAGCCGTTGTCTATATTCACTGTGACGATGCCGTTGGCGCAGGAATTGATCATGGTGAGCAGCGCGGAAAGGCCGTGGAAGCTGGCGCCGTAGCCTACGGAGGTGGGGACGGCGATGACCGGATTTCTCACCAGCCCGCCGATGACCGAGGCGAGGGCGCCTTCCATGCCCGCCACGGCGATGACGCAATTCGCTTTGCGGACGATCGCCTCTTTCGAAAGAATCCGATGAATCCCGCTGACGCCCACGTCATAGACTCGCTCCACATGGGTGCCGAAGTATTCCGCCGTCTGCGCCGCTTCTTCGGCCACGGAAATATCCGCCGTGCCGCCGGTACACACCGCCACGCAGCCGATGTGTTCCTTCTCCTTCTCCAGTTTCAGGATGTGGGACACCGGGTCGTAGGAAATATCCGGCAAAAATTTCCGCACCACGTCATACTGGTGCTCCGAAGCGCGGGTGCCGAAGACTTCGCCTTCCACTTCGTAGAGTTTGCGAAAAATATGACCGATGAATTCGTCCGATTTCCCCTGGCAGTACACCACCTCGGCAAAGCCGGAGCGCTTTCTCCGGTCCGTGTCCAGCTTGGCGAATCCCATTTCCTCATAGGACCGCTCCGCCGGATTCTGCGCGATCAGCGCCTCCGCTTCGTCGATGGAAATCGCGCCGGATTTTACGTTTTGTAATATATCTTGGATAGTCATTGGTTCTCCTTCTTAACGCTAGGGGGTTAGTAGTCGGTGGTCAGTAGTCGGTAGTCAGGGCGCGTTTGACGCTAGTACTTACAGGGAGATGGTACCGCTATCGAATTAGTAGTCGGTAGTCGGGGCGCGTTTAACGACAGAGGCCGCGAGCATGCTGGCGGTTATGATGATAAGTGACGCTGGCCTTACGCGAGTAGCCCCTTGGAGATGGGAATCCTGCAGAAGGATTTCCAAGTTTGGCCCATTATGAA
>CAVHZP010000290.1:0-2905 GCA_963640485.1 bacterium
CCCAATAGGGCGGGATGGAATGCGCCGAAGGCGCATAATGAGCAGCAGCGGAAAGTATGCTAAGTTGTACAAATAGTCTTGTATGATATCGCTAGTGCTGATTGTGACTCTGGCGAGTCACTCCATCCCCCGCTATCGCGTGCCCCTTCTCCAAGGGGCGACTCGCGTAGGGGCTGCGCCACATATCACTTTGGCCGCTAGCATGCCCGCTAACTTTGGCGTTAACCGCGCCCTGACTACCGACCACTGATTACAAGGCCGATAGCGGTAAGCATCTCTATGAACGCACTGGCGTCCAACGCGCCCTGACTACTGACCACTGATTACTAATTACTAAAACCGACAGCGTCAAGGAGACCTATTATGAAAATCCTCGTCAGCGCCTGCCTCTTAGGCCGCAACTGCAAATACAACGGCGGCAACAACTACAGCGAGAAAGTCATCCATTTCCTCGAAGGAAATGAAATCATCCCCGTATGCCCCGAAGTCGCCGCCGGCATGCCCGTCCCCCGGCCGCCGGTAGAAATCCGTGACGGCCGCATCATTTCCATCGAAGGAAAAGACCTGGACCAGGCCTACCGGGAGGGCGTCACGAAAACCTTAGCCCCCATCAACCTGAAAGACATCGACCTCGCCATCCTCAAAGCCAAAAGTCCTACCTGCGGCGTCCACGAAATCTACGACGGCACCTTCACCGGCCAAAAGATCAAAGGCCAGGGCATCCTCGCCGCCGCCCTGGCCGAAGCGGGCGTCCGCGTGGTGGACGAGACAGACCTGCTGTAAAAGGGATAAGGGATAAGGGATAGGGGATAAGGCGCGTTTGACTGTTTCGTCAATCGCGCCGGATAGAAATGCACCGAAGGTGCATAACCCGTACTAGTGGTATCATTACAATGAACGCACTTGCGTAAGCACGTCCTTATCCCTTATCCCCGATCCCTTATCCCTAAGATTTCAAAAAGGAGAATTCCCATGAATAAAAAACTCATCACCCTCGCCGCCGCCTCGCTGCTCATGATTTCCACTGCGACCGTCCAGGCCGAAGAACTGCCGCGCCGCAGCCTCACCGTTTCCGGCAGCGCCACCGTCACCGCCAAGTGCGACACCGCGAAAATCTACCTCACCGTCATCAAAGAAGCTGACAACGTGAAGAAAGCCTCCCGCGACAACGCCGAAGTCATGACCGCCGTGAAAAACGCCGTCATCGCCGCCGGCGCCGACGCTTCGAAAATCGAGACCGAGAACTACAACGTCTACCCTGAGCAGACCTACGACTCCAAAGGGAAATTGAAAACCCGCACCTACAAATGCACCAACTCCATGAAAGTCGAAGTCGCCTCCCTCGCGCAGACCGGTGCCGTCATTGACGCCGCCGTCGAAGCCGGAGCCAATCGCATCGACAACGTGGAATTCTCCGTCAGCGACACCGCGGCATACAAAGACGAAGCCCTCCGCCGGGCCACCGCTGACGCACTCAGAAAAGCCCGCATCATGGCCGGCACCCTGGGCCGCTCCGTCGTGAACGTCATCTCCGTCAATGAAGACACCGCCACCGTCCGCCCCTACCACGTGGTCTTCGCCGCCAAGATGGCCGTCTCCAATGCCGACGAACGCGCCACCACCCCGGTAGAAGCCGGTGACTCGGAAATGGAAAGCAACGTCACCGTTGTATTTGAAATCGGATAATGAGCACACAAAAAGCGCTGCGAATCATCAAGATTCGCAGCGCTTTTTTATTTGTGCGCAGCACTCCGCTTCAACCCCCTTCCTCTGGAAGGGGGAGGGCCGTCTACTACTATCAACCCTCTTCCTTCGGAAGGGGGAGGGCCCGAAGGGCGGGGGTTGGCTTTGCTAGCGGTAAGCAGACAATGTTTCACAAGCCCTACATGAGTCGCCCCTTGGAGAAGGGGCCGCCCAATAGGGCGGGATGGAATGCGCCGAAGGCGCATACTCAGCACTAGCGGCATCATCACCGTGAGCGCCCTAGCGCCAAACGCGCCCCGACCACCGACTACCGACCACCGACTACCGACTACGAAATCGATAGCGCCAATCCCGCTACTTCACAATGCAAATATCCCCCAGCGCTCTCTTCGGCACGCAGTAATTTTTATTTTCATCCAGGAAATATTTCACCGTGCCATCTGCCGGCACATCCACGATATGACTTTCGCAACCCGGATAGCCGAGAGCCAGCAAAAGCCTTGGCTTCCAATCTTCCGGAAGCGCGAGGAGCTCCGC
Source organism: bacterium (assembly GCA_963640485.1). Taxonomy (GTDB): domain Bacteria; phylum Bacillota; class Negativicutes; order Veillonellales; family Dialisteraceae; genus Dialister. The sequence goes on from CAVHZP010000290.1 coordinate 2,242, forward strand.
CACCTTTGCGAACTCCACCGCCCCCAGCATCGCCGAGCCGATACCATGTGCGTAAGCATTCAGCGTGATCGTCCGCGCCGCGATGCCGATATCGATATCCGACCAGGGATTTCCCCGGCCCTCCTGACAAATCAGCACAAACGCCACCGGCTGCTCGCCCGCCTTCGGCGTTCCCAATTCCGGCGGCAGCGCCCCGGCCCAATGAATCAAAGGCTGCATCGCCGCCACCAGCGACTCATCCTTCACCAATACATACCGCAACACCTGGCCATTCATGGCGCTATTGGCGATACGCACATTTTCCAGCAGCTCCTGCAGAACTGCGTCATCAATAGGCTTTGGCAAAAACCGCCGATACGTCCGGCAGCCCAAAGCAAGAGAATTGAAATCCATCATATGCCTCGCTTTCCTTTTAAAGAGAGAGTTACGTTAGGGGTCTCGTGGTCGGTAGACGGTAGTCGGTTCGCGGATTGGCAAAAGGTTAGGAGTGAGGAGTGAGGAGTGAGGAGTGGTGGTGCGCCGCATCAATTCATAAAGCGGCGCGAGTTTTTAAAATAGCGGACGCGCGTACCCTTTGCGACCGTTTTCTTGCCATGTTCGATTATCCTTAAAAGCGTCGCCCCTTGGAGAAGGGGCCGCCCAATAGGGCGGGATGGAATGCGCC
>CAVHZP010000291.1:0-1038 GCA_963640485.1 bacterium
GGTAGTCGGGACGCGATGGACTGCTAGACGGCACGATAAACGGAGAACGGACGTAAGGAAGCAGGTAAACGCGTCCTGACCACTGACTACTGACCACTGATTACTAATCCCACCTAGCGGCTATCCCACTATGTATGCCCAGTGCCAAATGCGAACCGACCACCGACTACCGATTACCGACTACTAAACAAAAAACGGTGTGACCCCTTACCGGAGTCACACCGTTTTTATTTGTTATAAGCATATCCCTTGTCCGCTGCTTCGACGGCCAGACCCACAATGCTCTTGTGGCCGGTCTTGGCCAGCATATTACTGATGTGAAAGCTCACGGTGCGTTTGGTGATGTGAAGAATATCGGCGATTTCCTGGTAAGTCATATTGCGGCACACCAGGCGAAGGATATCGAGCTCCCTTTCCGTAAGCTGGGCGTGATAGAAACCGAAGGTGGTTTTCTCCTTCACCTCCGGGAAAATGGTTTCGCCGGCCATAGTGCGCATCAAAATATCTTCGAACTCCTGTCCCGAGCTTTCTTTGTAAATAAATCCATCGGCGCCGGCTTCTTTCGCCATTTCTACAAAGTGCACATCAGGGAAACCGGTCATGATGACGATCTTTTGCCGCGGCAATTTCTCCTTGATGCGGCGGGTGGTCTCGATGCCGCTGGTGCGCCCTTCCATGCAGATGTCCATCAAAATGATATCCGGCTGCACCACCTGCGCCGCCACCTCCGCCATTTCGGAGAAAGACAGCTTCTTCACCACTTCGATATTGGCAGAATTTTCGAATAGATGGGCCAGCCCGTCAAGCAATATTTTCTGGTCGTCTACTATCATGAGTCGTATCATGGAGGTCTCCTTAGTTAGAAATATGGACTTTAGTAATCAGTAATCAGTGGTCAGTAGTCAGGGCGCGTTTAGCAACTGGCCCATTAGCGATAATACCGCGATCGCTTTAGTAGTCGGTGGTCGGTAGTCGGTAGTCGGTTCGCGCGTGCCTGCTTCCTCACTACCGTGTTTCGCTTGCCGTATAACTGTTGAC
>CAVHZP010000291.1:1100-2902 GCA_963640485.1 bacterium
GCGATAATACCGCGATCGCTTTAGTAGTCGGTGGTCGGTAGTCGGTAGTCGGTAGTCGGTTCGCGTGTGCCTGCTTCCTCACTACCGTGTTTCGCTTGCCGTATAACTGTTGACCGACCCTTTTAACGATATCAGGAAATGGTGCATATACAGCTACCGTGTAAGCGGATAGCACTCCATTTCCCGATATCACAACCATGCTCGGCCCACGGTGATACGGTAAACGGAGAACGGACGTGAGGAAGCAGGCACGCACGAACCGACCACCGATTACCGACTACTAACCTTTACCCTCAATGCAAAATGCGGCCTCTTCACCACTTGCAGGGTCCCGCCAAGAGCGGTGACTTTCTTTTCCATGGCGGTGAGGCCATTTCCTTTGTGCAGGTCGCCCTGGCAGCCGATGCCGTTGTCTTTGATTTCCATAGCATAGCCCCGGGGCTCGGAAAAAGCAATAGAGATGGCATTGGCGTTGCCGTGGCAGATGGCGTTGGTCATGGCTTCCCGTATGATTTCCACGAAAACGCCGGCCACTTTTTTGTCCGTCGGCAAAATGCCGGAGACTTTCACGGTGATGCCCAGGTCCCGATAGGTACGGATGAGCTCAGCGAAGAGCTGGGGCGCCTGGGCGGAGATGTCCCGCTTGATGTCTACTAGAATGCTGGACAAGAGCGGTCCCGCCTGGTCATAGTTTTTGTAATCTTTGCTATTCAAAATCTGCTGCAGGAGGCTGATGCGCTGGCCGATGAGGTCGTGGGTGCGGAAACGAATGTCTTCCAATGTCTCGCGGCTTTGGATTTCCACCAGCTTTTGGAGTGTCTCTTTCAGTTTTTCATTTCTGTTCGTGAGTTCTTCATTTTTGAGCGCCAGCGCCTCATTGATTGCCGAAAGCTCGGTCACATTGGTGGCGGTGATCTGGGAATTTTTCGTATTTCCTATAGAAATCGGTTCTTTCGCAAAGAGAAGCCGCCGGCCATCGGAAAAACGAACCAAAATGTTTGGCCCCTGCTTCTCCCCGGTAATTCCACTGGGGAAATTTTGTTGCAGCAAATGCCACAGCACATTGCCATTACGGAACGTGGTACCCCAGATGTCTTCCATGGCCCGCCCCATGGCTTTATTGATGAGCACCGGTTCCCCATTATCGAGACAAAGGAAAATCCCCTCTTCCAATGTGTCCACAGCTTCCTGGATAGAGTAAATGGTGATTTCCTCATGATACGCCTTCCGCGCTTTCGGAAGCAGGAAACAGAGTCGATATGTCAAAAGCCCCATGGCCAGAAGCCACACCCAGGGCATGAAATCCTCAAAAAGCGGCAGCAGCAAAATCGCCGCCGCGGCGAGGAAGAGCCCCGCCTCCTCTTTCTCATGGCAATACAGCCCATGAATGAGGGCGCCGGCGGTGATGACGTAGCAAATCCATTGGCCGCTGTGAAGAGAAAGAATCCCCGTCTCCCGCCAGCTCATAGCGAAATACGTCATGAGCGACGCCAGGCCGATCAGAAGGAGATTCATTCCCTCCAAGGCCATTCGCTGCATCCGCCGCGGCCGGTGCAGCGCCTGCACCCAGTAGTAAAGCTGGGACGCCGCCAGAAATAAAATCACACCGAAGGCGGTCATGGCCAAGAGCCACGCGGTGGGAAGTGTGTATAAAAAGGCCAATTCCTAAGAGCCTCCTTTCGGTCGTATGTAACAAGGGATAAGTGATTAGGGATAAGGCGGGCTAGTGCTAATACCGCCAGTGCGAACATGTCGATGCGGCTTCTAGGGAAACACTGATTAAATCGCCATCTGAATTTCTG
>CAVHZP010000292.1:0-2893 GCA_963640485.1 bacterium
GCGGCGTAGCGGACGCTTTGGCGGGAGCCGAGGAAATGTTCTTCGTGCACTTCTGTGCCATGGGCGCCGGCGACGGCGATGTAGACGAGACCCGCGGGTTCGCCTCTTTCGCCTTTTCCCGGGCCGGCGTAGCCGGTGGTGGAGACGGCCACGTCACTGTGATAAAGAGCGCGGCTACCTTCTGCCATTTCTTTTGCGGTCTGCGCGCTGACGGCGGTGTAGGTCTCCAGCGTTTTCTTCTTGACGCCGAGGACGTTTTCCTTAGCCTCGTTCCAGTAGGTCACGGCGCTTCCTTTGAAATAGACGGAGCTGCCGGAAAGGTCTGTCATCATCTTGCCGATGAGTCCGCCGGTGCAGGACTCGGCGGCGCTCATGGTGAGTCCTTTCTTTTCCAGGATCGCCACCAGGTCTTTGTGCACATTCTGCTCGATGTGGTACGCCGAAACAGGAAGGCGCTTTTTGATTTCTTCTGCTAAAGGATGAAGGAGTGTGTACGCCGCCTCGCCATCTTCTGCTTTCGCGGTGAGGCGAAGGGCGATATAGCCCGGCCGTGCAAGGAGAGCGATGGTGGGATTCTCCTGGGCGGTGATGAGGTCCATGATGGTTTCCTCGATTTCCGCTTCGGTCATGGAGGAAATGGGCAGAATCAGAGAGCGGATCACGCCCTGGCGCCCCAGCTTTTTCTCCAGGTAAGGCATCATGTGATGCTCCGCCATGGTTTTCATTTCAAATGGCGGCCCCGGGAGGTGTACGAGGAATTTCCCATTTCGCTCTACCACCGAGCCTGCTGCCGAGCCAACGTCATTGGGGAGAATGTGCGCGCCCGCAGCAAACCATGCCTGCCGCGCGAGCGACGGTCTGTATGCCCGCCCTTTTTCTTCATAATACGCAGCCAGACGGTCTGACTCTTCGGGGAAAAGCCTGTAGTCGAGGCCCATCGCCTTCGCCCCCACGCTCTTGGTGATGTCTCCCTGGGTGGATCCCAGCCCGCCGGAGGTGATGACCAGGTCCGCGCGAGAGAGCGCGATTTCAAAGGCCGCCTCCATGCGAGCCGGATTGTCTCCCACGGTGGTGATATAGGCCACGGTGAATCCGTGTTCATTCAAAAAAGCCGCCAGCCAGCGGCTATTTTCATTGGTGATTTCCCCCAGCAAAAGCTCGGTGCCGGTGGTGATGATTTCAGTAATCATGATGGGGCTTCCTTTCGAAAGTATACTGAGCACTATCGGGTTTAGTGGTCAGTAATTAGTAGTCAGTAGTCAGGAACGCGTTTGGCTTTGATGCACATATACAGGTGTTCCGCTATGATTACGCTGAAGCTAAGTGCGCCCTGACTACTGACTACTGATTACTGATTACTAATTCTTATTTTCAAAAATAGCCAAAATTGAAAATGAAAATTTCTTTGTTTTCAATTTTGGCCATTTTTGAAAATGTAAACCTTATGTTTGTTATTCATTTTCTCATTTCAGAATGAGTAAATCGAGTTTGTAGTAGAAAGTTCTCCCTTTCTTTTCTGTGACCAAATGCGCTTTGGGCATAGTGTCGATGCGCTTTTGGATAGTATTGCGTGCTTTGCCGGTCATAGCCACCAAATCGGAAATGGTGACGCCATTGCCATAGAAAAGGGCAGCCTGCAGCAAAATGAAATACATCTTCTCGAGCAATTCATCGCCGCCGCAAAGGGTTTTGATTTTCTCTTCATACCGCTTGAGCTGCTCATTTTTCCGGGTGAGCAAACGAATCGTATCTTCTATAGTGCCTTGGATAATTTGCAAGAATCCAAGAATGAAAGGTGTCAGATCGCCGCGGTTGATTTCGCTGTCCGCTTCCTCAAAAAGACGATAGTACATGGAACGATTGTGCTTGATGTACACCGAGAGGCGCAGTGCCACCAAGGTATGGAAACCCTGTTTCAGAAAATAGGATGTGATGAAGCGGTCAGTCCGTCCATTTCCATCATAGAACGGATGGATATAGGCGAACAGATAATGAAAAATCGCCAGCCTCACCAGTAGCGGATAGTCCTTGGAGTGCAAAACGCCCAGCGCCACATCCATAGCTTCGAGGATTTTTTCTTCCGGAAACAGACCGCAATGAATCACTTTTCCTGCAGCAGACTCTATATCCACCGGGTCTTTGCGGAAAACCTTTCCGTCCAATGCATGGCTACTATTTTCTGCGGCAATTTCCTTGTGGGCAAATTCGTCATAGAAGCGGCGGATATCTTCGCTGGTTTCAAAAGAAATCGTCGCATCCTCTGATAGCCCTTTATACTCATTGACGATACTTTCCAGGCGATTACTCCGTCCCAGCGTGCCGTCCAGAATATCGCAAATTTCCTTGCGGGTACTATGGACACCTTCTATGTCATTGGTAGACTTCACCTCGTCTACAATGCAGAGTAAAACGAACTGCTGCAGTACCACCGGAGGCAAACGATTCACTAGAAGTAATAAAGTCTCATAGGTAGAGTAAATTTTTTCCGTAAGTAAAGCATATTCCCTATTGTAGTAGAAAAAAGCGGGATAGGCCTTCTCCCGGTGATACTGCCGGATGTCCAAGCCCAAGTGAAAAGCAAATGGCGAACGAAATCTAGCCCCATAGACTTCTTCATAAGTCTCCGGCGACTTGTAATAGATTTTCTTCAACGTTTCATCAGACATAGTATCACCTTCTTTGGGAAACAGGGGGAACAACGGGAAGTTTTAGTGGTTAGTGGCCCGTAATCAGTAGTCAGTGGTCAGGACGCGCTAGTGCAAATGCCGCTGGTGTGAACATGCCGATGCCGCTTCTAGCTTCTAGCTGCTGGCTACTAGTCGGCTAGAGGAAACATAGCGACAATAGCCAAGTGCGTCCCGCACTGAACGGAAGGCGCACCTATTTTGTTGAC
>CAVHZP010000293.1:0-2883 GCA_963640485.1 bacterium
GGAGCCTTTGATTAAGATAGGGCAAAGATCTTTGATTTGGGATTTGAGCTTTTCGTTGATATTTTTTCTTGCCAAATAGGCTTTGTAAATAGTAACAATATCCTGCTGGATTTCAATGGGAGGAATGGGAATCTTCACATCGCACATTTCTTCCCAGTCGAAAGTTTCTCTAGCGCTTCCCCAGGAGTGGAAACGGGCATACCGGTCAAACTCATCTCTGCATACATATAGCATTAAGAACTCAGGCAATAGATGCTGCATATCTGTTGTGAATACTGTTGAGATGGAGGAAACAAGAAATGTTTCGGAAGTGCGGTTAAAACCGAGCGATATTTTATCTCCTCTACGAGATGTATCTGCCACATATGCAATATATCGTGGCGGCACAATCTTATAATTTGCTACGCTCACTCCGTTCATATCCGCTTTTGTTTCGATCATATCTTTAGAAACGGATAGTCCTCTGACTGAATCGGCGGAGAGATTAAGTGTGTTTCTTTCTTCTGATAAAATAAGGTGTTTTCCTATTGCAATGCAAGGATTTTTTCTCCGTAGGTCTTCGATATACGCATCGCAGGTGAGCTTCAAGTCCTCCAACCCCCGCTCGTAGCTTTTCTGATTCGCCACCATGGCATGGTACACATCCACATATTTCTGCTGCACGTCGATGGGTGGGAGGTCGAGTTCGATATTGCAAAATACGTTCCAATCCAGGTTGGAGCGAATACTACCATCGCTGCAAAAGGCGCCGTATCGATCCATTTCTTTGGACAAGAAACGCATAAAGAAATAGAATGGCAAAACAATATCTGTTTTCACCACTTCAAACGTTGTATAGGCAGGAGAGATAAGAATGGGTGAATCGCCGGTGTACATGCTGATTCGGATGCATTGATCTCGCCCGGTCTGCATTCCGCTATAGACAAAGCGATGTTTCCGAACCACTTTGTACTTGGTTTCGTCCAAGCCTTCTGTATTTGCAACGGTGGGCATAAATTCTTTGTGAATGTTTATGCCATAAAACTCTCGTATGCCAAGATTATTTCGTTCATCAATGGGGCGGATTAAGTCTCCGATTTTGTACTTAGTCAATGCCATAGCCAATCCCCCTGAATGCATCTGCCAGCATTTGCTGGGATTTCTTTTCCTCTTTCATGAGACTTTGCATTTCCGCCTGGATGCGGGCCATTTCCTTCTGGTAGTCGATTTCCAGATCGTGGTCGATGAAGGGGATGTATTTGCTTGGCGTCAGGGCCCAGCCATTGGCTTTGATTTCCTCTATGCCTACGCTGCGGTAGAGCTCGGGCATCTCGTAGCAGCTGCCGTCGGTGCCTTCGGTCTGCCAGGTGTGGTAGATGTCCGCGGCTTTCTCGATCTGGGCGGTGGTGAGGATCACTTTCTTTTTGTTTTCCCCTTTCACCGGGTTCTCTGTCCAGGTGCGGAGATCCATGAAGAGGATTTCATGGGTCCGGTTTCTCAGCTGTCTCCCATGGTAGGTGCCGCCCTGTTTGTTCTGGTTCAGGATCCACAGGGTGACGCTGATGTCGGTGGTGATGAAGAGCTCCCGGGGCAGCACGATGATGGCTTCCACTTTGTCATTCTCGATGAGCTTTTGGCGGATGGCCACGGTGTCGGCGTCGTTCAAGGCGCCATTGGCCAGGAGGAATCCCGCCACGCCGGTCTGCTTTTTCAGGTGGGAGAGCATGTGGAGGATCCAGGCATAGTTGGCGTTGTTCTCCGGCGGGGTCTGGTAGCCCGCCCACCGGGCGTCGTGGGCCAGGTTGCTGGTGTACCAGCCTTTCAGGTTGAATGGGGGATTCGCCATGATGTAGTCGAAGTAGAGGCCTTTGTGGAGGTCGTTTATGAAGGTGGAGTCGTTCGTGTCCCCCAGGTTGTGGCTGATGCCCCGGAGGGCCAGATTCATCTTTGCCAGGCGGTAGGTGGCGGCTTCTTTTTCCTGGCCGTATACGTTGATGCGGTTGATGTCGCCTTGCTTGGATTTCACCAGCGCGGCGCTCTGGATGAACATGCCGCCGCTGCCGCAGCAGGGGTCGTAGAGGGTGCCGTCGTAGGGTTCGATCATGGTGGCGATGAGCTGCACCGCGTCATGGGGGGTGTAGAATTCGCCTTCTTCTTTGGTGGCGTTCACCGCAAATTCTTTCAGGAAATATTCGTAGACTCTGCCGATCAGGTCTTTCTCTTCTCCGAATTGTTTGTGGCTGATTTTATTCACTTCGTCGATGAGCTTCTTGATGTCATTGGGCGCCAGGTTTCGGGTGGTGAATGTGCCTTCGACAAAGCAGCCTTTCAGTTGCTTCGAGCCGGCGGCGATGCTGTGGAGCGCATTGTCCAGGGCCACATTCAGCTTCGGCGCCGGGGTATTGATGATGGTGGACCACCGCGCTTCCTCCGGCAGGTTGTAGGTGCCGTCGGTGAAGGTGGCGTCGTCGAAGAAGGCGGCGCGGATCTTTTCGTCGTCCGGGTCCAGGCCTTGCTCGATGAGCTTCTCCCGGAGCTTCACGATGCCGTCTTCGTATTTCTCTCCGATGAATCGCAGGAATATGAGCGTCAGCATCATGTCTCTCTTCTCAAAGAAGGAACCGCTATTCCGCGCGGCTCGCAAAATGTCTCTGCATTTGAAGAGTATCGCATCGAGATTGATGGTCTCCTCTTTCTTCGTCTTTGCCATGGTAGGATCCTCCTGGAGTAATCGCTCCGGTGTCGGGAGCGCTGCGTTTTTTCTTTGATAATTCAATCGTAATGAGCGATACGAAACTTGTCAATAGAAATCCGCGATGTGCTTGCCTGAATTAGAGCTGGCGTAACAATGTCGGGATTTCCCTTTCATACTTCGGTATGCGCGGGAAATTCCTCCTCGTCTTG
>CAVHZP010000294.1:0-2858 GCA_963640485.1 bacterium
TTAGGGAAACACTGATTAAATCGAAGAATCAGAAATCATACGAATTTTTATGCAATACTTCGTCAAAGAAATCCTCAAATAGGCTCACTATTCTCGGATTCCTTTTCCTCGTCTTGCATAAAAATTCTAGAATGATTTCAGATAACGATTTAATCAGTGGTTCCCTAGGCTCGACCGCGGGGACATGTGCCTCAAGCTTTCAACGTCGCGGCGCTTCTTAATTTGTGCGCCGCGCTCCGCTTTAACCCTCTTCCTTCGGAAGGGGGAGGGCCCGAAGGGCGGGGGTTAGGTGAGGAAGCAGCTAAACGCGCCTTATCCCTTATCCCTTATCCCTTATCCCTGCTACTTCAAGAAAGCGTGAATTTATGAGTCAAAGTGAAAACGTACTTACCATCAGCCACCTCTCCTTATCGCTTCCGGTGAAGAAGGGGATGGTGCCGATCCTTCATGATGTGAATATAGAACTTCAAGCCGGGGAAATCCTGGGGCTTGTGGGCGAGTCGGGGAGCGGGAAGTCTATGACCGCCTTCGCTGTGTCCCGCCTCTTGCCCGGTGGAAATCGGGCGGACCTGGGCGGCTCCATTCGCCTTTGCGGCAAGGAACTTTTGGGGGCTACGGAAAAGGAAATGGAAGCGCTTCGCGGCCGCGATGTATCCATGATTTTCCAGGAACCCATGACCTGTCTCAATCCCGTCTTCACCATCGCCCAGCAGATGGTGGACGTCATCCGTGCCCACGGCGATGTGACCAAAGCCGAAGCGCGGAAGCAGGCGCTCTCCATGCTGGAAGCGGTGCACATCCGCAACGCCGAAGACGTGCTGGACTGCTATCCCTACGAACTCTCCGGCGGCATGCGGCAGCGCGTGATGATCGGCATCGCCCTCTCCTGCAAGCCGAAGCTCTTAATCGCCGACGAACCCACCACCGCCCTGGACGTGACGGTGCAGGCGAAAATTCTCTACCTCATCAAAGAGGCATGCGAAACTTTGGGCACTGCAGTGCTTTTTATTTCCCACGACCTGGGGGTCATTTCAGAAATCTGCGACAAAGTGTCCGTCATGTACTCCGGCCATATCGTGGAATCCGGCGTCACGAAAGACGTCCTCGAGCACCCCTGCCACCCCTACACCCGCGCCCTCATCGCCGCCCTCCCGCGGTTCTCGTCGGATCGGAAAACAGATAAACTCAAAGCCATCCCCGGCATCGTCCCCGACCCGTCGGAAAAAATGGGCGGCTGCCGCTTCGCCCCCCGCTGCCCCCTGCGCGCCGAGGAATGCGAACAAGGCCTCCCGCCCTGCGTCATGTGCGGGGAGGGGCATAAAGTCTATTGTAGGAAGTGCGGTAACGGCTAGTGCGTACATGGTGGGGTTGCTTCTAGCTGCTGGCTGCTAGCTGCTAGCCTGCTGGAGTTACAGGCTCAATGGTGAGTGCTATGCGCACAAAGTGCGCGCCTTCCGCTTAAGCCTTCTTCTTTGAAGAGGGTGCCCGTAGGGCGGGTGATGGCTCCCGCTAGCGGTCAACAAGACATCTGTCACTTTCACTTATCGCGGGATGCACTTTGCTCTCAGCGACATGTACGCACTAGCCGACCAGTAGCCAGCAGCTAGCAGCTAGGAGCTGCAGCGATATGTGCGATCAGCGGCAGCAGCACTAGCCCGCCTTATCCTCTATCCTTTATCACTAAACCACTATCGTCAAAGGAGAAACCATGGATATACTACAACTCAAAGAGGTCACCAAGACCTTTCACACCCGGAGCTTCTGGGGGAAGACGAAGGAAGTCCATGCGGTGAATGGCATCAGCCTGTCGCTGGCAAAAGGCGAGACCCTGGGGCTGGTGGGCGAGTCGGGCTGCGGGAAGAGCACCCTGGCAAACCTGATCATTCGCCTGGAAGAACCCACCTCGGGCCAGATCCTTCTCTATGACAAAGACATCACCCACGCCAAGGAAGAAGAAATCCGGGAACTCAGAAAGAAAATACAGATCGTTTTCCAGGATCCCTACTCCTCCCTCTCGCCGCGTATGACCATTAAGGACATCTTGACCGAACCCGCCCGCATCTTAGGCGGCCAGACGAAAGAGGAAATGGAATCCCACGCCGCTCATCTCATGGAGATGGTAGGCCTTCGGGAAAGCGCGCTGGAGAAATATCCCCACGAATTTTCCGGCGGTCAGCGCCAGCGTATTTCCATTGCCCGCGCCCTCATGACCCACCCGGAAATCCTGATCCTCGACGAACCCACCTCCGCCCTGGACGTATCGGTGCAGGCGCAAGTCCTGGACATTCTCTCTGACCTGAAAGAGAAACTCGCACTCACCTACATTTTCATTTCCCACAACCTGGCGGTAGTGAAATACATCGCTGACCGCACCGCAGTGATGCAGAAAGGGCAAATCGTAGAAATCGGCAGCTCTGCAGACATCTTCGAGCACCCCCGGGACGCCTACACCAAAGACCTCATAGAAGCCGTCCCCATGATCGGCAAGCCCTTCATCGTACCCAGGCAGATCAATGGGTTGGCGGATGTGTAGCGGGGATTACGCTATTGGTTTTGTGGTCGGTAGTCGGTGGTCGGTAGTCGGTTCGCGTTTACCTGCGGCCTCATCGCAGCCGTGAACCGAACCGTGATCCGTTCCATTTCCCGCTATCGTCAAGAAGGTCGGTAAACGGCTATGCGGTAAACGGAGAGCGGTAGTGGGGAAGCAGCTAAATGCGAACCGACTACCGATCACCGACCACCGACTACTAAACATCTAGCGCTCTTTACCCCCATATTCCCAAAGGTGGTATTCCCATGACAAATACACAGATTTCCCGTCTCTCCTCTTTGATTGAGAAGATGATGGGCTACTACTC
>CAVHZP010000295.1:0-2827 GCA_963640485.1 bacterium
CGCTATCGGTTTAGTAGTCAGTGGTCAGTAGTCAGTAATCAGGACGCATTTAGCATCTGCCACATATATCAGAACAACCGCTATGTGAAAAAAGCATTAAACGCGCCCTGACTACTGACTACCGACTACCGACTACTAAACCCCTAGCGTCAAAAGGAGGAGAACCATGCGCCGTTGGATCATGCACGTAGACATGGACGCATTCTTTGCGTCAGTGGAGCAGCGGGATTTCCCGGAGCTTCGCGGGAAGCCGGTGATTGTGGGCGGGAAGAGTCGCCGCGGCGTGGTGGCCACGGCCTCTTATGAGGCGCGGCGCTTCGGCGTGCACTCAGCCATGCCCATCACGAAAGCCCGGGAGCTTTGCCCCCACGGCGTTTTTGTGGTGCCCCGATTCGATGCGTACCGCGAGGCATCGGAGGAAATCCACGAGATCATGCTCCACTACGCTGACGCCTACGAGCCCATTTCCTTAGACGAAGCCTTTCTGGATATTTCCGGCATGGGGAGCCAGTACCCCACCTTAGGCGCCATCGGTCGCGCCATCAAGGAAGAAATCCGTGAGAAAGTCCATCTGGTGGCGTCGGTGGGCATCGGACCCAATAAATTTCTGGCGAAAATGGCCAGCGACATGGAGAAACCCGACGGCCTCACCATCATTCCCTACGGCAAGGAAAAAGAAATCCTGGCACCTCTCCCGGTGCGCCGGCTCTGGGGCGTCGGCGAGGTGACGGAGAAAAAACTTCTCGCCGCCGGATACCGCCTCATCAAAGATATCCAGGATGCGGACCCCCGTCGGCTCAAAGACCTTCTAGGAAATCAGGGCTCTTTCCTCCGGGAGCTCGCCTTTGGCATCGACCGGCGCCCCATCGAAGCGGACCGGCAGGTGAAATCCATTGGCGATGAGTCCACCTATGACGAAGACCTGACGGATAGAAAAGCCATCGAAAAGGAAATCGCCATTCACGCCGACATCGTGGCGCAACGTTTGCGAAAGCACGACCTCTTCGCCCGCACCATTTCCCTCAAAGTGCGGTTCGCCTCCTTCAAGACCGTCATGCGAAGCTTGTCTCTCGAGGAAGGGACGAATCTCCAGGAGGACATCGACCGCGCCGCCCTCACCCTCCTCTCCCGCATCCCCGTCTATGAGGGCATCCGCCTTCTGGGCGTCACAGCGTCAAACCTGGGCCCGCCGATTTCCATGGGCTCCCTTTTCTCTGAAGAATCCGAAAAACGCGCCCGCGCTGCCAAGGCCATGGACGAAATACAGGCAAAATTCGGGAAGAAGGCGCTGCAGAAGGGGTTCTGGGTGGAATGAAGTGCTGCCACCGCCAGTGCGAACAGGTCGCTGCCGCTTCTAGCTGCTAGCTGCTGGCTTCTAGCCGGCTAGAGACACATCTCACCAATACGCAAAGTGCGTCCCGCAACTTACGCCTTCTCCCACCTTTTCCTCTGGAAGGGCGGGGATTGACCCCCGCTAGCGGTCAAATAGCCATCTGCCGCTTTCACTAACTGCGGGATGCACATAGCACATCATTGAGATGTCCCTCTAGCCGACTAGCAGCTAGAAGCCAGCAGCTAGAAGCAACGCCACCATGTTCGCACCAGCGGTAGCAGCACCAGTCGCAGCGTCATGTTCGCGTGGCAGGAGTAGCACCAACTGCGTTATAATAGAACTATATCAAAACGAAAGAGGTGTTCTTATGATCAACCAAGAACGAATCAAAACAACCTTCACCGAGCTGGTGAAGATGTACGCTCCCAGCAAGAGCGAGCGGGAAGTGTGCGACTACCTGAAGAAGAAGCTCCGCGCTCTGGGCGCTTCGAAGATTGTGGAGGACAATGACGGCTCCGTGAACGGCGGCAATACAGGAAATCTCATCGCCACCTTCAACGGCAACGCGCCGGGGCTCCCCTCCATCGCTCTCACCGCCCACATGGACTGCGTGGAATGCTGCCAGGGCATCGAACCGGTGCTGGAAGACGGCGTTTTCCGCTCCAAAGGAAATACGATCCTTGGCGGCGATGACAAAGCCGGCGTGGCAGCGATTCTCGAAGGCCTCGCGGCTATGAAGGAAAATTATATTCCCCATGGGAAAATCACCGTCATCTTCACGGTACAGGAAGAAATCGGCCTCTTCGGCTCCCGCAACATCGAAGAGAAATATATCCAGGGCATCGACTTCGGCTACGTCTTGGACGGCGACGGCCCTGCCGGGTCTGTGTACAACGCCGGCCCGTCCCAGTACACCCTGAACTTCATCTGTGAAGGCGTAGCTGCTCACGCCGGCATGGCACCGGAAAAAGGCACCAACGCCATCGCCATGGCAGCCGCCGGCATTGCCAGCTGCCCCACCGGCCGCATCGATGAAGAAACCACCTGCAACATCGGCACCATCAAAGGCGGCACCGCCAGAAATATCGTTCCTGACTACTGCGAAGTGGTGGCAGAAGCCAGAAGCCGCAGCAGCGAAAAACTGGAAGCCCTGGTGGCACAGATGGAAAATGCTTTCGTAGAAGCAGCGAAGAAATTCCCTGAAGGCAAATTGAAAATCGAGAAAACGAAATCCTACGACGCTTTCTTTATTTCCGAAGACGAACCGGCGCTGAAACTCTTTGCCCGCGCCGCTAAAGCCATGGATAGAGAAATGAAAGTCGCGAAAAGCGGCGGCGGCAGCGATGCCAACTGGTTCGGCTCCAAAGGCTTCCCCGCCCTCCTGGTAGGCGTAGGCATGACCGACTTCCACACCAACAAAGAAAGCCTCAAAGAAACCGACCTCTACGATGCAGGGCTTCTGGTGTATAAGATCATTGAAGAAGAGAGTCACTT
>CAVHZP010000296.1:0-2823 GCA_963640485.1 bacterium
AGGCTAGAAATACATGTCGTTGAAAACAAAGTGCATCCCGCAATGAGCGGAAGCGAAACGCTTTTTTGCGTATCCGTGAGATGTTCTTCCAGCCGGCTAGAAGCTAGCAGCCAGCAGCTAGCAGCTTCATCGACATGTTAGCACCAGCGGCAGCAGCACCAGCTTCGCTTACTGATCGATTTCCTTTTTCCTCGTCAGCGATGCCTGTTCGAAGTGCATGCTTCTCGTATGAATGGTATGGACCCAGGCTTTTTCGTGGCGGTCTTTCCAACCGAGAATGGTGACGGGGATCCAGGAGTACATGAAGATCGGATAAATCAGCCAGTAGAGATAAATTTTGATAGGCACCTGGATTTGCAGGAGCACGATCAGGGGCACCACGGACTGGATGAAGGCCAGCATGGTCCAGAACATATGAGGCAGGAGCACGTCATTGTAGAGCACCACGGTGAAGCAGGGATAGAACATATTGATGTAGGTCATCACCAGGTAGAAGGTGGAGACCAGAAGGAAATAGTTCTGCAGGAGCTGCATGATGCCGTCCAGCACCACGATGCTTCTCCGGCGAATGCCTTCTTTCCAGAGGATCGGGATGTAGCGCTCGGAGCAGTCGAATTGGCCTTGCGCCCAACGCTTTCTCTGGCGGCAGGATGCCATGAAACCCAGCGGCTTTTCGTCGTAAATGATGGCGTCATGGACCCAGCAGGTGCGGATGCCGTGGGACAAACATTTCATGGCAAATTCCATGTCTTCGGTGAGGCAGTCGCAGCCCCAGCCGTATTTCTCTACGATATCCGCGGAGATACACATGCCTGTGCCGCCCAAACAGGAGGAGAGGCCGAGATTGTATTTCCCCAAATGCCAGAGGTGGTTGATGGTCCAGAAGGCAATGGCAAAGGTGCCGGACACCCAAGTGTCCACCGGATTCTTCGCCGACAGATAGCCTTGCAGGACTTTCTGGCCTTTCAGGAGGCGGTTGTTCATGACCGCCAGGAAATCCAGGTGCACCAGGTTGTCAGAGTCAAAGACGCAGAAGGCGTCGTAGTTTTTATTCAAGGCGAAGATTTTCGGAAATACCCAGTCCATGGCGTAGCCTTTGCCCACCAGCTCTTTGTTTTCTCTTTCGAAAACGTGAGCGCCGTGCTGCCGCGCGATGTCTGCCGTATTGTCGGTGCAGTTATCCGCGATGAGGTAGACGTCATAAAGCTCTTTCGGATATTTCAAAAGTTTCAAATTTTCCAAAAGGTCGCTGATCACCATGGCCTCATTGTGAGCCGGGATGACGATGGCGAATTTGCTTTTCGGCGCTGCCAGATTTTTTTCTTTTCGATGCCACATGCCAAAGAGTGCAATGACTGTGTAGTAGATGGTAAAGATACCCACAATCAGCTGCACAGGAAGCATGATTATATCGAGATAGTGGTTCATTGATTGATGTCCTCAGGTTCTTTTCTTATTTTTCTTCTGAGTGCTTTTTTCTTATTTCTTTTCCGGTTCAGGAAGGTATTCATCATACCAAAGAGGATGTACGCAAAGCAAAGTGCTGCCGCCCAGATCGGCCAGTAGAAAGCAGTGCATACGATCAGGAAGCCTACGCAAATGAGCAGAGCCGGCAGGTGGAGCTTGTCTGCGCTGGCGCCTTTGTTGTCAGGGTAGTGGATTTCACTGACCATGAGGAACGCCAGGAGGAGGACGATGAGCACCACGGCCCAGTCCCAGATCTTCGCGCCGGAGAGCACGTAGGCGGAAATAATCACGCCGGTGGTCGGGCACGGAAGTCCTTCGAAATAGCCATGCACATCGCTGACTTTCACATTGAAGCGAGCCAGACGGAAGGCACAGAATGTCCCCAGCAGAGCGCAGGGAATGATCCCAATCCAGCCCAGTTCGTGGAGCTGGTAAGAGTAAATGAGTGCGCCGGCTGCGATGCCGAAAGAAATATCATCGGAGAGGGAGTCGAGCTCCACGCCCATGGGGCCTGCGGTGTGCAGCGCCCGGGCCACGCGGCCGTCCAGCGCATCGGCTACCATGGCAATCAGTATGAAAATAGCCGCCAAGTCATATTCGCCTTCGATGGACATCATAATGGACAAGCCGCCGAAAAAGGCATTTGCCGCAGTGACGCCATTGGCAATCCAAGATTTATTCAACTTACTTCAGCCTCCCTACGACGGTCAGGCCGCCGCGTACTTTATCGCCTTTTTTGACGCAGATTTCACAGTCTCCCGGGATGTAGAGCTCCGTGCAGGAACCGAATTTGATCATCCCGTAGAGTTCCCCTTTTTTGAGGTCATCTCCCAGATTTTTCCAGGAAACTACGCGGCGCGCCAGGATGCCGGCGATGAGAATCACCAGGATGGAGCGATCCTTCCCGGTGATGCCGATGGCACCACGTTCATTCACAAAACCCACGCCCTCTTCGTAAGCCGGCAGGAACTGGCCCTGCATGTAGGACTGGTAGGTGATCTTCCCTTCCATCGGACTCCGGTTGCAATGGACGTCGAAGATGGAAAGAAAAATGGTGATCTTGTGGCACTTCTGCCCCAGGAACATATCCTCCTGGGCATCGTGGCTTACAGCCACCACAGTCCCGTCCGCCGGCGATACCAGCACATCATCGCCGGGTGTAATTTTATCGTTTCTACGAGGACAGCGGAAGAAATAGGTAAAGTATACAGCCAATACAAAGGGAATGACTGCTGCATAATACCATTTCATGTATATCCCCATAACGCCCAAAAGCAGCGCCCCGATGATAAAGGGGTACCCTTCGGGCAATATGATTGGTTTTTTCAGCATCACTATCTCCTATAATTATTATGA